>NZ_JABXJH010000045.1:0-42874 GCF_013373675.1 Bacteroides sp. L10-4 | reverse complement strand
GGGATTCAGACCCATTCAAAAGAGATGGATTGTGGAAAGAACATTCTCATGGATGGATTACAATAGAAGGCTCTGCCGAAACTATGAACTAACATTCGACTCGGCAGAGGAAATGGTCAAATTAGCCGCTATAAGATTATTATTGAGGAAAATTTAAACAGGCTCTGAGAGGAAATTTAAATTAAGGATTAAGGGTTAAGGATTAAGCCTATTCAAATTATATTCAAAAAGATTTCTTTATTCAGCTTCTTTTGAGCTTCCTTCTGGTCTATCTTCCTGTTTCTATTTGCCACACAGCTTGCTATGATCCTCATAGAAACAGAGAAAAATCTCCTCAAAAAAGAACTCTCAAAATGATGCAGAATAAAATTTCATTTTTTATCCCAGCGGATTCTCGCCCTGATCACCGTCATTGCTGGACCGACGCCTTGATTGCCTTCGCCAGAACTACCCTCCTCGGGCTTGTCGAGCACATAGTCCACATAGCCGGGCTGCGGGTCACGGCGGTGCTGCCGTTCACCAACTTCAGCTCCGTGTCGAGGATAAAGCGTATATTCACCTTCGCGATAATGCGCACCGTACACTTCTCCGAGGTCTCCATGCCGGGACAGCGGAACGTCATGTGAAAAGTACCCAGCTGGTTCAGCTTCACCTTGTCACCGTTGGCAAGGTTGCCTTGAATCTCCTCTACCAGGGCTTCGATGACGTGCTTTACGTCGCCCTTTCGTCATGACACAGTTCTTCTGGATGGAGGCGGCAAGAACATCGACGTCTATGGTGCCGCAAGTCTTGGGTTTCTGACGGAGATAGTACAACATGGGCGAGACCGGGGTCGCTCACAATTTTATGCCGTTGGAAGCGTTCTACAATTACATTCATAAATTTGAAAAGTTATAGTTGTTTGCCAATATATAGTTCACAAAAACGCATCATCCGTCCACACCAAATGCATCATACATTAAAGGCAAACGGATGATATATTGAAGGTAAATATATGATGACTATTGCAGATAAACTTCTTAATGACTATTAAGTGTTGTTATAAAACATGATATTATTTACTGCATATTTGGAGACTATCAAAAAACACGTACCTTTGTAGTGTGTTTTTCATAGTATTAGATTTAAGGTTAACGAAAGATTGGCTGTCTGGGATAGATAGCCTTTTCTTTTTTCATACATTACCGTTACCGTTATGAAATTATTTTTTCTACATTTGCACCCGCTAAAAGGAAACAAAACCGCATCAGGCTGAAAAAAACATGAGGAATACATCACCCACCGCACCTACCATCCGCTTCCGCCGCTGGAGCAGAAAAGCCTACGCTGCATTTGCCAGCATAGGACGGTGTGTCACCATCGGTTGCCTGCGCAAAAGCGTGGCAGACAGCTCTCTGTCCAAACAGAAAACTGCGGGAACCGACGGACATGCCGGATGCGGGGAAGAGAGTACCTGGAAAGGGAAAACGGAAGGAAGAGAAACCGACACCGGCATTCCGCTGGGTAGCAGCAGCGCCCTAACAAGTATCCTCACGGAGCTGGGAACAAACCGGCACATTCTTTTTGAAACACAAGTCATCCGCCCCTGCGGGAATACAGGCGGACAAGACACATATAGCCTGAAACAAAAGAGAATAAGAGGTACGAATTACCGGAAGCCATGCAGCAGAATGACGAGCTGCACCGCCCCGGCAATCCGTACCTCTGTCTTTATCCACGAACTTAACCCAAGAAAGATATGACCCTACAGAAGTTGAAGGAACAAGTGCTGCGCGGCAGCCACATCAGCAAGGAAGAAGCCGAATGGCTGGCTGTGCAACCCGACAAGGAAGCACTATACGAAGCTGCCCACGAGATAACCCAGGGCCTGGCCTCGGAGGAGTTTGATATGTGCTCCATCATTAATGCCAAGTCCGGACGATGCCCGGAAAATTGCAAGTGGTGTGCACAGTCGTCGCACTACAAAACCCAGGCAGACGTGTACGACCTGGTGGACAAAGAAGAATGCCTGCGGCATGCCCGGCATAATGAAGCCCAGGGCGTGGCACGTTTTTCGCTGGTGACCAGTGGACGGAAGCCCTCCCCCAGAAACATGGAGAAACTGTGCGAAGCCGCCCGGCACATGCGCCGGCACTCGTCCATCCAGTTGTGCGCATCACTGGGACTGCTCAACGAAGACGAAATGCGGGCACTGCACGACGCAGGCATCACCCGCTATCACTGCAACCTGGAGACAGCCCCCTCCTACTTTCCCCAACTGTGCAGCACGCACACGCAGGAAGAGAAGTTGCGCACCCTGCAAGCCGCCCGCAACGTAGGCATGGACATCTGCAGCGGCGGCATCATCGGCATGGGCGAGAGCATGGAGCAACGTATCGAATTCGCCTTCACACTGCGCGAGCTGGAAGTACAGTCCATCCCCATCAACCTCCTGAGCCCCATCCCCGGTACACCGCTGGAACAGCAGGCACCACTCAGCGAGGAGGAAATACTGACCACCATCGCCCTCTTCCGCTTCATCAACCCGACAGCTTTCCTCCGCTTTGCCGGAGGACGCTCGCAACTAAGCAAGGAGGCTGTGAAGCAGGCGCTGCACATCGGCATCAACTCCGCCATCGTGGGCGACCTGCTGACAACGCTCGGTTCGAAAGTGTCGGAAGACAAGATGCTGATAGAAGATGCCGGATACCGGTTCTGCGGTTCGCAGTTCGACAGAGAGCACCTCTGGCACCCCTATACTTCTACAACCAACCCGCTGCCGGTGTACAAGGTGAAGCGTGCCGAAGGCGCCACCATCACCCTGGAAAGCGGAGAAACCCTCGTAGAGGGAATGTCGTCGTGGTGGTGCGCCGTCCACGGATACAACCACCCCATACTGAACCGGGCGGCAGAGGAACAGCTGGGCAAGATGTCGCATGTGATGTTCGGAGGGCTGACACACGACCCTGCCATTGAACTGGGCCAGTTGCTGCTACCGCTTGTCCCGCCGTCCATGCAGAAGATATTCTATGCCGACTCGGGCTCGGTGGCAGTAGAGGTGGCCTTGAAAATGGCCGTGCAGTACTGGTATGGCAAGGGAAAGGCGAAGAAGAACAATTTTGTGACTATCCGTTCGGGCTATCACGGGGATACATGGAATGCCATGTCTGTCTGCGACCCGGTGACGGGCATGCATTCGCTGTTCGGGGCATCATTGCCGATGCGCTATTTCGTGCCGCAGCCGCGCTCGCGCTTCCACGGCGAATGGGATGAACGGGATACGGTGGAACTGCGGAAACTGGTAGAGGAGCATCACGAGGAACTGGCAGCGCTTATCCTCGAACCTGTGGTGCAGGGCGCTGGCGGCATGTGGTTCTACCACCCCCAGTACCTGCGCGAAGCGGCACAGATATGCAAGGAACATGGCCTGCTGCTGATATTCGATGAAATAGCCACGGGCTTCGGACGGACGGGAAAGCTCTTTGCCTGGGAGCACGCGGGTGTGGAACCGGACATCATGTGCATAGGAAAGGCCATAACGGGCGGATACATGACGCTGTCTGCCGTACTGACAACGAACGAAGTGGCGGATACCATCTCCAACCATACGCCGGAGGTGTTTATGCACGGCCCCACCTTTATGGGGAATCCACTGGCATGCGCCGTGGCATGCGCTTCGGTGAAGCTGCTGACCTCGCCCGAATACGACTGGCAAGGAAAGGTGAACCGCATCAGCCGGCAACTGCTGGAAGAGCTCGAGCCGGCACGCCGACTGCCGCAGGTGACGGATGTACGTGTGCTGGGAGCCATCGGGGTGATTGAAACCCAAGAGCCCGTAGACATGGCGTGGATGCAGAAACGCTTCGTTGAAGAGGGAATCTGGGTACGCCCGTTCGGAAGATTGGTATACCTGATGCCTCCGTTCATTATAGAGCCGCAACAGCTGACAAAGCTGACGGGAGGATTGATGAAAATTATAAGAATGTGCTAACATTGGCATATGGACACATTAAAAAGAATTATGAATACAACCGAATATATGCAGCAAGAACTGCAAACACTAAAAGAACACAGCAACCTGCGCCTACTGCCGCAACTGACGCACGAGGGGCGCACAGTGGTAGCCGATGGCCGACGCATGCTGAACCTTTCGTCCAACGACTACCTGGGCCTGGCCGCCGACCATCGGCTGAGGGAAGAATTCCTGCAAAATCTGACGCCGGACAACTTCCTGCCGACCTCCTCCTCCTCCCGCCTGCTGACGGGAAACTTCGGGATTTACGAAGAACTGGAGACGGAACTCGCCACACTTTTCGGCACGGAGACAGCGCTGGTGCTCAATAGCGGCTATCATGCCAATATGGGGATTCTGCCCGCCGTGAGCGATGCACAAACCCTGATATTGGCAGACAAGCTGGTGCATGCCAGCATCATCGACGGCATCCGCCTATCCACCGCACGCTGCATCCGATTCCGCCACAACGACCTGGCGCAACTGGAACGCCTGCTGGAACAGCATCATACGACATACCGGCAACTGATTATCGTCACAGAAAGCATCTTCAGCATGGACGGTGACCAAGCCGACCTCACGGCATTGGTGCATCTGAAAAAAAAATATCCCAACGTACTGCTCTATGTGGACGAAGCCCATGCCTTCGGCGTAAAAGGAGCACGAGGCCTGGGCTGCGCCGAAGAAACCGGATGCATCCGGGATATAGATTTCCTCGTGGGCACCTTCGGCAAGGCAGCGGCATCTGCCGGCGCATACATCGCCTGCTGTCATACGATACGCGAGTACCTCGTCAACCGGATGCGAACCCTCATCTTCACCACGGCACTGCCTCCGACAAGCATTGCCTGGACACTGTTTATCGTACGGAAACTTGCCGGAATGCAAGACCGCCGCGAGCATCTGGCAAGAATCGGCCGGACGCTACGCGAAGCATTACAAGCCAAGGGGTACGGATGCCCCAGCGCAAGCCATATCGTCCCCTTGATTATCGGCCCCAGCACCGACACCGTGTTGTGCGCAGAGCTGCTGCAGAGGCATGGATTCTATGCACTGCCGGTACGCCCGCCCACGGTGCCCGAAGGAACATCACGCATCCGCTTCTCGCTGACGGCAGACATTACAGAGCAGGAGATAGAAGAAATGATTAAATATATATAGTGTAAGATAACTCATCACATATATTATTATGAGACAAGTTTACATCATAAAAAAAAACAACCCCAAGCTGCTACTGTTCTTCGCAGGATGGGCCGCCGACGAAACACCCTTTAAACAATATTGCCCCCAAGGCATGGACTACATGATTTGCTATGACTACCGCACGCTCGATTTCGATACTTCCATCCTAGAGCAATACCGGCAAGTGAACGTAGTGACATGGTCTATGGGCGTATGGGCTGCTCCTATCGCACTGGCTTCCGTGCCCAAGGAGAAACTGATGCTTATAGCTTTTAATGGTACCATTACCCCTATCGGTGACACAGATGGAATTCCCGAAAAGACCTTCCGAGACACCTTGAGCGGACTGACTCCCGCCTCGCTCCAGAAGTTCATGCGCCGCATGTGCAAAGACAGCAATGCCTACAAAGCCTTCCTTGCCATCACTCCCCGCCGAGACTTCAACGAAATTAAGGAAGAGCTGGAACTCATTGAGAAAAAATACACCCGAATGAGAGGGATAACCATCGATGAAAACGGCAATTATATCTACCCCAATAATGACGAGACGGATGCCTATGCAAACGATAAATGCCAATACATCAATTATGACTACGCTTTCATAGGCGCCAACGACCGCATATTCCCTTTAGAAAATATGAAAACAAATTTCGATGACATGTTCAATGATGACAAACTAATTGTTGTAGACTGCGCCCACTATGACGAACCAATGTTCCGCTTCTTGCTGCAAGACATGTGGTCGATGCCCATTGACGACTTTCTAAGCCATCTGAGAGAACTGGATAGACAATAAAAGAATTGAAAAAAATGACAGACATCCCTACCCGCTCCATAGACAAAGAACTTGTAGCAAAACGCTTCTCCTACTCGCGAAGCACCTATGACCGCGAAGCCAGCGTGCAACGGCAAGTAGCCGAAAAAATGATGCGCCTGCTGACTGACGCCCTGCTTTCCGCAGGCATACCCCGTCCGCAACTTCCTACACACTTCCGCCACATCGTAGAGCTTGGCTGCGGAACGGGCAGCTACTCGCGCATCCTGCTGAACACCTTGCAACCGGAAACGCTGTTGCTGAACGACCTCTGCCGGGATATGGAGGAATGCGTCGGGGAGCTATGCACTACGCGCACTACGCGCGTCAGCTTCTTGCCCGGTGATGCCGAAGCTCTCGACTTCCCCGCAGAAACCGACCTGATAACCTCGTGCTCCACCCTGCAATGGTTCAATGACCCTGGCGCTTTCCTCACCCGCTGCCACCAAGTACTGATGGCAGACGGACTGCTTGCCTTCAGCACCTTCGGCACCACAAACATGCACGAAATACGCCAACTGACGGGGCACGGGCTGGAGTATCTCTCCATTGAGGAGCTGCAAGCCCTGCTCTCTCCCGGCTTCGATGTTCTCCATGCCGAGGAAGAGGTAGTGACCCTGTCCTTCCCCACCCCTCAGGCAGTGCTGAAGCATCTGAAGCAAACCGGAGTGACGGGAACGGAAAAAAGGATGTGGACGCGCAGCCGCCTGCAATCCTTCTGCGAAGCATACACCACCCGGTTCAGTGATGCCGCAGGCAACGTAAGCCTAACCTATCACCCTATTTATATCGTCGCACGAAAAAAAACAGAATAATGGAAACAAAAAACATCTACTTCATCAGCGGCATTGATACAGATGCCGGAAAAAGCTATTGCACCGCCTGGTACGCCCGTGAGCTTATGCAACGCGGCCTGCGTGTCGTCACCCAGAAGTTCATCCAGACCGGCAACACCGGTCATTCCGAGGACATCGACCTGCACCGTCGCCTCACCGGAACCGGCTATCTGCCGGAAGACAAAGAGGGGCTGACCATGCCCGAGATATTCTCCTATCCCTGCTCCCCCCACCTCGCCGCTCGCATAGACAAGCGCCCGATAGACTTCGGAAAAATAGAGCGTGCCACCAGGGAACTTTCCCACCGCTATGATACCGTGCTCGTGGAAGGCGCCGGAGGTCTGATGGTTCCCCTCACCGAAGATTTCCTGACGATAGACTACATTGCAGAGAAGCAGTACCCGCTTATCTTCGTCACCTCCGGAAAGCTGGGCAGCATCAACCACACCCTGCTGAACTTCGAAGCCATCAAGAACCGGAGCATCGCGCTCGATACGGTACTCTACAACCTCTACCCCACTGTGGAGGACAAGACTATCCAGGAAGACACGATGAAATACATCAAGCAGTATTTGTCCAAGCACTTTCCCGGAACAAAGTTTGAGGTAGTGCCGGAAATTGTGTAAATTTGCAGCACATAAACGTCCTACTGCACATGGAAGCATTTACATCAGATTCTACTGAAATTATCGTACTCGCTGCGGCGGGTGGCCTGTTCCTTATTCAAATTATCTACTACCTCTGTCTCTACAACCGTATCCATGCACGCAGCCGTGCCGTGAAACAGGGAGACACGCATTTCACCCAGGAACTGCCACCCATATCCGTCATCATCTGCGTCTGCGAGGAATCTGAAAATCTGCGCCGCAACCTGAGCGCCGTGCTGGAGCAGGACTACCCCAAATTTGAAGTCATCGTCATCAACGACGACGACACCGACAAGAGCGAGGATTACCTGACCATCCTCGAAGAGAAATATCCCCATCTCTACCACAGCTTCGTGCCCGAGTCCTCCCGCTACATCAGCCGCAAGAAACTGGCCGTGATGCTTGGAATCAAGGCCAGCAAATATGACTGGATGGTGTTTACCAACGCTGACTGCATGCCCCAAAGCAACCAATGGCTGCGACTGATGGCACGCAACTTCACGCCACGCACCCAGGTGGTGCTGGGCTACAGCGGCTACGAGCGCGGCAAAGGCTGGCTGCACAAACGGGCTGCATTCGACAACCTGTTCACTTCCATGCGCTATCTGGGATTTGCCCTGGCAGGCAGCCCCTACATGGGCATCGGGCGTAACCTGGCCTACCGGAAGGAACTCTTCTACCAGCAGAAAGGATTCTCCGCACACCTCAACCTGCAACGCGGAGACGACGATTTGTTCATCAACCACGTGGCCACCCCGGAAAACACACGGGTGGAAACGGATGCCAAAGCCATTGTGCGCATGCCGCCGCTTCTGCGTGCCAAGGATTGGAAAGAAGAGAAAATAGGCTATGCCTCCACAGCACGGCTGTATCATGGAATGCAACGCCGGCTGGCCGGTTTTGAAACCCTGAGCCGCCTGGCATTCCACGCAACTTGGACAGCCGCCATGATTATCGGCATTCTGCATTTCCACTGGCTGGCAGCAGGCGTGGCTTTTCTTTTGTTCCTGCTCCGTTTCACCATGCAGGCCGTCATTGTCAACAAGACTGCCTGCGACCTGGAAGAACAGCGCAGTTATTACTTCACCCTACCGGTTTTCGACCTATTGCAGCCAATACAGTCTTTGCGTTGGAAGTGGTACTGCCTGTTCCGCAAGAAAAGCGGTTTTCTGAGAAAGTGACTCTCTTATTCGTAACGGATGGAAGTTGCCGGATGGATGCGTGTAATCAGGAATGAAGGACCCAGCAGCATCAGTAGCGAAGCCAGCAATGCACCAGCATTCAGCAGCAGAAACAGCCAGATATTGAAAGATACCGGAACAGTAGCCATGTAATAGGTTTCAGGGTCGAGTTTGAACAAGCCAGACCAGCGCTGCACGAAATAGAATGCAAGGCCGATCATGTTCCCCCAGAACATACCTTTCCCGATGAGAAAGACCGAAAACCAAAGGAAGACTTTACGGATGGTAAAGTTATTGGCTCCCAAAGACTTCAACACGCCTATCATGGAGGTACGCTCTATGATGATAATCAGCAGGCCTGACACCATGGTGAACCCCGCCACCCCAATCATCAGAATGAGAATGACCCAGATATTGACATCCAAAATGCCCAGCCAGACAAAGATTTGGGGATTGAGCTGCTCTACATTGCGGACGCAATACTCGGCACCATAGCGGTCGGGATTCCCGTCCGCATCGGCAGCTATCTCATAGGTGGTTTCTTCCAGCTTGTCATAATCGCGTATTTCCAGCTCCACACCGCTCACCTGGCCGGGCTCCCAGTTATTCAGCCTATTCACCAGACAGAGGTCGGTAATCAGGAACAGGTTGTCGTATTCGGAGAAGTTGGTTTGATAGATACCTACAATCTTCAGGCGGCGGGCACGCACATCGTCTTGGATGAAGTAGGTGTCTATCTTGTCACCGAGCTTCAGTTGTAGCTTGCCGGCAAGAGACTTTGAGATGACTACACGGTTGGACGAAACAGAATCGCTGAATTGCGGAAACTCCCCCTCCAGCAGATGGCGGTGGAAGAAGGTGCTGTCATATTCCTGCCCCACACCCTTCAGCACCATTCCCTGAAAGGCATCGGCGGTCTTTATTATCCCCAGCTTGGTGGAGTAGCGTTGCACATGCTCCACTTCGGGATAGTCGGAAAGCGCAGCCATCATGCTGTCGCCCACCACCACCGGACGCGTCTCATAAGAGCGAGCAGCATCCAAGTTCCCAATCTGGATATGGGCACTGAACCCCACAATCTTATCCCTTACCTCGCTCTTGAAGCCGACAATGACGGACACGGCAATAATCATCACCGCCAGTCCGAGGGCAATGCCCACCATGGCGATAAGAACAGCCGGACGGGAAACCTGCTTGCCCGGCTCCGAGTTGCGATAAATGCGCAACGCTATAAAGCGAGATAAGTTCATGGGCCATTATTTTGTAGGCGCGGATTACACGGAAGATTTGAAACAGACCTCTTTATCTTAAGTTTTCCGTGTAATCCGCGTAATCCGCGCCTAATGAATTATTTCATTTTATTCGGTTCGTCCCGGATAGGCTTCCAATGCTTTTTGCAGGACAAACAAGGCGCGGTTCAAGTCGTCTTTTTTCAGTACGTATGCGATACGCACTTCGTTGCGACCGGACCCCGGCGTAGTATAGAAACCGGAAGCGGGAGCCATGAATACCGTCTGCCCCTCGTACTCGAACTCCGACAGACACCAGGCACAGAACTTGTCGGAATCATCCACCGGAAGCTTTGCCACCGTATAGAACGCTCCCATCGGGATGGGCGAATATACGCCCGGTATGCGGTTCAATCCGTCAATCAGGCATTTACGGCGTTCTACATATTCATCGTATGTGTCGCGCAGGTAATCCTCATCGGCATCCAGCGATGCTTCTGCGGCAATCTGGCCAATCAACGGAGGACTGAGGCGCGCCTGGCAGAACTTCATGACGGCATCCCTGATTTCCTTGTTCTTCGTAATCAGGGCACCGATGCGGATGCCGCACTCCGAATAGCGCTTGGACACGGAGTCAATCAGCACTACGTTGTTCTCAATGCCCTCCAGATGGCAGGCAGAGATATAGGGAGAACCCGTATAAATAAATTCACGGTACACCTCGTCCGAGAAAAGGAACAAATCGTACTTCTTCACAAGGTCGCGAATCTGGTTCATTTCACGGCGTGTATAGAGGTAACCCGTAGGATTGTTGGGATTGCAAATCAAAATGGCACGCGTGCGCTCGTTAATCAGCTCTTCGAACTTCTCGACCTTGGGCAACGAGAAACCCTCTTCGATGGTCGTGGCAATGGTGCGTATCTTGGCTCCGGCAGAGATGGCAAACGCCATATAGTTGGCATAGGCCGGCTCGGGAACAATAATTTCATCACCCGGATTGAGACAAGCCAGGAAAGAAAACAGCACCGCCTCCGAACCGCCGGAAGTGATGATGATGTCGTCTGCAGTCAGATTGATATTGTACTTCGCATAGTAGCCCACCAACTTCTCGCGGTAACTGCGGTATCCCGCACTGGGGCTGTACTCCAGAACTTTCCGGTCGACGTTCCGTATCGCGTCAATCGCGACTTGCGGTGTAGGCAGGTCGGGCTGTCCGATGTTCAGGTGGAATACATGTACGCCTCTTTGTTTGGCAGCATCTGCCAGAGGGGCAAGCTTTCTGATAGGAGATGCGGGCATCTCCATTCCGCGAATGGATATTGTTGGCATGAGGTCTATTTACTATTTTACGATTTACTATTCAATATAGAGTATCTATAGGTGACATTGCTATCACTTTATCTTAAAGTTGCAAATGTAGCGAATTATTTGAAACCAAAAGGAAGGCAGGACAATAAAAACTTTAAAAAACTTATCTATCGTGAAAACTCTATGATATGTAAACAGAAACTTGTACCTTTGAAAAAGCAAACGAACCAAGCAGGCTCAATTAATAAACAGTAAATTGTAAAATTGTAAATAACATCATGGTCATCAACCTTATAACTTTTGCTTCCATACTGCATAAACAAGCATCAATCCGTAACTCCCACGAAGTGATATTGACTGAGTTGGAGAAGTACTTTACCGTCAACTTCATTGATTACAAAGACATAGACAAGTTATCACCCGATGACTTCAGCATCATATTCATCGCGACCGGAGGCGTGGAAAGACTGGTAATCCAGCATTTCGAGTCCCTTCCCCGCCCCACCATCCTCCTGGCAGACGGCATGCAGAACTCACTGGCCGCCGCCCTCGAAATATCTTCCTGGCTGCGCGGCCGAGGAATGAAAAGCGAGATTCTTCACGGAGAACTGCCCGAGACCATCAAGCGTATCTTTGTTCTGCACAGCAATTTCATGGCACAACGCCGCCTTTTCGGCATGCGCATCGGCGTAATGGGCACTCCGTCCAATTGGCTCGTTGCCAGCAATGTGGATTATCTGCTTGCCAAGCGCCGCTGGGGTATCGAGTACACAGACGTCTCATTGGACCGCATTTACGAATACTACGGACAGATAACGGACGAGGAGGTGGGCGAAGCATGCGCCAGCCTGGCAGAAAAAGCGCTTGCCTGCCGCGAGGCAAGCCCCGAAGACATGATAAAGGCCGTGCGGCTGTATCGGGCCATCAAAAGGATTGTAGAGGAAGAGCGACTGAGCGCCATTACCCTCAGCTGCTTCCGCCTGATAGACCAAACGGGAACCACCGGCTGCCTTGCCCTTGCCTTGCTGAACGACGACGGAATCATTGCCGGATGTGAAGGTGATTTGCAATCCGTCTTCACCATGCTGGCCGTAAAAGTGCTGACGGGAAAGAACTCTTTCATGGCCAACCCTTCCATGATAAATGCCCGTACCAATGAAATCATCTTGGCACACTGCACCATCGGCATCGCACAAACGGAGCAATTCATCATACGCAACCATTTTGAAACGGAGAGCGGCATCGGTATTCAGGGAATTCTGCCAACGGGAGACGTAACCATCGTGAAATGCGGAAACGAGAGTCTGGACGAATATTACTTAAGCACCGGCGCGCTTGTTGAGAATACAAACTACATCAATATGTGCCGCACCCAAGTGCGGATAAAGATGAACTCTCCTGCCGATTATTTCCTCAAGACACCGCTGGGCAACCACCACATCATGCTGCATGGCAATTACGAGGATATATTGGAGGAGTTCCTGCAAGCCAATGCCTGCAAACGGATTGAATGATTATTCGTTCGCATCCGGTATCACCACCTCGCCTGAAACGGGGAAATACGTTCCCTAGAATGAGCACAGATTACTCAAAAAAACTCATTCATCATGTAATGCTTCAGCGGGCTGCACCTCCATGGCCCGTGAAGCCGGATACCAGATTCCTGCAATCACCATCAATGCCATCAATATCCAGACAATAGAAACGCATATGACAAATCTCCCCCAAGTGGCATCCGTGGCTTCCGTAAAAGTGACATCTGCCATAACCATGTTAATACATATTGTCAAAGCGGGGATAGAGGCAAGCGCCAACAGCAGCAACCCTTCACCCAGCAATTGCCAGCGTATTCTTCCGCGGCTGCTGCCCATGGCCATGCGCAAAGCAATCTCGCTGCGGCGATGGCGGGTACGGAACCAGAAAGTTCCCATCAGCCCGATGAATACATTGAAAACGAAGAATATCACAATAAGCCTTGCACTACGGATATAGGGGGTGATTCCTTCGGCAGCATCCCGTTCTATCTTCTGGTCCTTATAGCTCTGTATGTCGAAAAGATAGAATGGAGCAACCTGCAGCTGCGACGTCATATCCTGATAGAAACGGGCTGCAAAATTATCCGTATCCGCCTCCGGACGTATCCGTAGGGAGATGAACGGAAGGTACTGGGCCTCATAGAACCAACCGGGAAAAGGAGTCAGAACAAAAGGTCCGTAACGGGCATAATCATCCGTCTTCTGCAAAGCACAGACTGCAGAGACACAGTAACGAAGACCTCCGTTGTAATAATCCAGGAACTCGCGACCCACCGCCTCGGCACTTGTCTGAAAAAGACTGTCTGCCAAATCACGGGTCACCACGGCAGGCAGAGGACTGGCAGTGGAATTCCAATCCGAGACATTCCCCTGCAACAACGGAATACGCATGACGTCGAAATATTCGGGAGACACATAGCGCACTGTAGTCTCAACAACATGCACGCTGTCCGTCGTATACCCCTGGTAAACACGCCCGCGGGTATAAGTATCGGTACCCAGCCACGTGGCAGCACTCTCCACTGCAGGATATTGCCTGATACGCCGGAGCACCTCCTCCATCGGTTTGAACCAGAAGGTCTGCAGGCTGTCTTCCGACGTGCACGACACTATCTGTGTGGGATTGCAGGAAATCCTTATCTTATAGACATGCTCCAAATCATACCCCTTAGGCTGCCGTTCTGCATGGGCAAAGCCATAGAGCACATCCACACAATACCACATCAATGTAAATACAATCAACAGCTCGGCAAACAGCCAACCGTTACTGCGGCGCTGGTTCCATATCTGGTGCAAAATAGAATGTATCATACTCGTTACTGTTTTTAAATTAGAATTTGTTTATCCGCTCATTCACCGCCAAGAACCTCGGCTATGGGACGGCGAGTGGCATGCCAGGCCGGAATAAACACAGAAAGCAGGTTGAACAACAGACATACCACCAATACAGCCACGAAAACCGCAGGTCGGAGGAAGAGCCAGATGCTTACATCAAAATTCGCTCCGGGAGCGCCATCGCCAAGCATCCAGTCCTTGCCCAGCCATAGGAATATGCACGAAAAGAGAAAACCGAGCAATGCGCCGGCAAATGCCAAGGCCAGGTTCTCGCGGAGCAACTGCACCATCAAGGTAGAACGGCTGGCACCGTATGCTTTCCTTACCGCAAGCTCAGCCATGCGACGGGACATTTGCGAAGATATAAGTCCGCTGACATTGATGGCGGGCACAATAAGCAATATCAACCCCAGAATTATGCAGGTTACGGCAGGACTCATCGTGTCATTGCGGAAGAACTGCCGTTCCGTATAAGTGCTGAGATCGGGAAGTTCCAGTTTATATTCGGTCAGTGTCTCGTTGAAGCGGGCAAGCGACTGTTCTATCTGCCGCTTGAGCTCCTCTCTGCCGACACCGGGCCTGACAAGAGCCACAGCCTCGAAACCTCCCCGCAGCCCTTCACTGCCCAGACCGGAATCCCGGGTGGAATAAGGCATCCACAACTCTCCATAGGCAAATGTGAACAGTGAACTCACATCCACGGTAACCCCGACAATGCGCTTAGGGCGAAAGTTAACAAAATAATTCTTGCCAATGGCTGCTTCGGCAGACCCGAAAGCTTCGCGGGCAAGCTGTTCGCCTATAACCACGACATCCCGGCAAGCATCGAACTCTTCGGTACTGAAAAGACGGCCCGCCACAAGAGGGATATCGTAGACACGCCAATAGTTCAAATCCACCTGACGAACCGTGCGGTGCATTCCCTGCGCGGGTGAATCCCCACAATATCTAAGATAGGTAGGTCCCAGATAGGTGACAAGTTCCGCACCCAGAAGTTCTGCAAAAATAGCGTTGACAGCCCGATAAGACATACCCGTATTAGAATTGCTGTGGTCGGACTTACGGTAAGAGTATCCATAAGAGGAATATACCATACTACTGCGGTGCGACTCGGGAGCCAAGTCAGCCGTCTGGATGTCATACACCATGTAAATGACCATGACAAAGGTGATGCTCACTGCCGTACCAATGACGGAAACAGCACTGAAAAAGGGATTCTGGTGGACAAGAGCTAAAATTTGTTTCATAACTTTCTATTCATCATGTAATGCTTCAGCGGGCTGCACCTTCATCGCCTTTCGGGCGGGAACGGCCTATTTTCAAATTATCAGTATTTACCCCGCCTATGCCTCCTTTAGAAATGTCAGCATGCCCGGCAGTTCCGCTCAGAGTAATTTCGCCGACTCCTCCCACCTTGGCAGAGAGATAATCGCAAACTACATGGATGTCGGCACTACCCACACCCCGCAAAGCCACCCGTAGGTCGCGGCAAGTCAAATCCTTCACATGCACATCACCCACGCCTTTCACTTCAAACTCCAGCTTATCCAGCTTCAAGGGTTCCTCACAGTTGAATTCACCCACACCGACAAATTCCACCATCTTTAAATCCGGAGCCGAGAGACGGATGGTGACACCGTCATCTTGGTTGCGCATCTTCTTATCCTTGAAACCGATGGTGAGATGACCATCCTTCACTGTGCTCTCCGTATTCTTCACGTACTTCTCCCGTCCTTCAATCTGTAGGGAGTAGCTGTCGCTCTGTGTGAAGTAAACCGTACCCACAGAAGTTATCCTGATGGATGAGAAAGCCTCCACCTTACGCACTTCACTCACTTTATTATCTTGTCCCCATGCACAAATTACGCCTGCAAATGCCAATGCCAATGCGATGATAACACCTATAATATTTGTCTTCATATTCATGCCTATTTATTACAATGATGACTTACTCAAAAAAAAACAGACAATGTGTTTAGTACGAACGGATGATGTATTTGCCCCAAACAAGTGATGTGTTCGATACAAACAGATGATACGTTCTTTTTTATCGTTGATATTATTTTCTTATTCTTCATGCAGTGCCTCTGCCGGCTCTATCTTCATGGCTTGCCGTGCCGGATACCAAATGCCCATCATCACCATCAGCGCTATCAGCAGCCAAGCCCCCAGCGAGCCTATCAGGAAGCGCATCATGCTCCACTCCACGGGCCAAGTGGCAATCAATGCAGTACGTCCAATGGTGAATTCGCCGACACCTACGTTGTAACATACCAGCATGGCAGGCAGAGTAACCAGCGCCAACAGCAGTAACCCCTCTCCCATAAGAAGGGCAAAGACCTGCTGCTTGGTACTACCCATCGCCAACCGCAAAGCTATTTCGGAGCGACGGCGGCGCGTGCGGACCCAGAAAGTACCTATCAGTCCCAAGAAGACATTTCCCAAGAGGAACAGCACCACTATTGTCTGACTGTTCACTTTGTCCGTATCTCCATACATCACTTCAAACTGTGCCTGCATTTGCGTGTAAGGTTCCGCACTGGCAACAAATATATTGTCCGTATCCAGCCTCGGCGCTATCTCGCGGAGAAATTGTTCTCGGTAGTCCGGCCCGTCGGCAGCAGGCTTTACACGGAACACAATCTGCGCCTGCTGATTTCCGAATCTCTCACGCATAAGCTGCTCGCCCAGGCGCATAAAAATCCAATGAGCGTCATTGCCATAGCGGTAATCGCGGAAGCTGCCGACAATGCCACCTTGAGTAACCGTATTCACCGTATCTCCACGCCATGTCAGCGGTGTGTTGAGTGAGAATTCCGGCAACCGTTTCTTGAAGGCATCGGCAATAGCCTGGCTCAACATCACATTATTGATACCGACAGGCAAAGCGGCAAAAGTCCGCCCTTGCTGCTCCTGCATATGAAAAACCCGTGTATATCCACCAGTAGCATAAATTATACGCCCGTTCTGCCCGATGGTATCTTGTACAGCCAGCGAGTTATAACTATTCGCGCCACTCATAGGCAAGCTCCAATAGCTCAACGAGGCGGCCTCTACAGTCGGTTCTTGCTCCAGCCTTTTCAGGATATTCAGATACTTGTCGGCATTGAGCAATGTCGTATCACGGCTCTCGCCTCCCTGCACCGTAGTAAGACGATAAACATGGTCGATATCATATCCCAACGGACGATAGAAAGTATATTTCATACATCCCAGAGAATCGCAAAGAAACCACATCACGATGAATACCAGAAAGAGTTCGGCCAACACCCACCCACTATTGCTCAGGCGTGCCCATATCATGCGTAAGTTGTGTAAAATGAATTTCATAATACTTCTTGTTTTATTTATCGTTTAGTGAATCTACAATTGTCCGTCTTGCCGCCATCCATGCAGGCAGTCCGGCACTAAGCATATTGATGACCATGCAGAAAGCAAAAGCCAGCAGAAATACCCAAGGACTGAACAATGCTTCCATGCTCAGGCTAAAGTCACCGGCCGTACCGACATTCTGGTCATTGGTAAAAAGCCAGGTACGCATTCCCCATACAGCCACATAGCTGAACAACAATCCTCCCACACCGCCAAGCAGTGTCAGCACCATATTCTCATTCAGAATTTGGCGTATCAGTACACCGCGCGTTCCACCGAAGGCCTTACGCACTCCAAGCTCCGAGATGCGCCGCTGCATCCGGCTGTTACTCAGTCCGCACAAATTGAGCGACGGCACCAACAGAATGATGAACAATGCAATGGCATATTGCAGGTATAGCATCGTCACATCCGGTCCCACGTTAGACCATACATGGTTCACATGAGCCACGATGCCGTCCGGTTGCTCCATGATGTCTAGCTGCATATCTCCCAATCCTGCATTGACAGCCTCTATCCGTTTGGCAATACCTTGACGAATGGTCTGGAAATCATCGGATGTACGTGCCAGTACAGCAATATGAGTATCACCGCCATAACTCCATACCGAAGTCACTTCCAACTTATCCGCCGGATACATGCTCCATATTTGTGCGTAAGCATCCTTTGCCGTGACAGAAACATCCTTTACCACTCCTATCACACGCACCGGTTCGCGGTTCAACAATAACTGCTGCCCCACCGCATCCGTCGTGCCAAACAGCTTACGTGCCACAGAAGCACAAACCACAACTGCCTTTGTACCTCCTGCACGGTCTTCTTCGCCGAAACCATGTCCTGCCAAAAACTGCAGGCTGAATACCTTCCAGAAACCCTGGTCGGTCTGCATAGCATCCACTTTTACCCGGTTGCTACCATCTGTAAGAGACACCAAAGCGGCACTGGCCGGAGCAAAAGCAGTACAAGCTTCCACTTCGGACAGCGGCTGTATACATTCTTTCATAAATGCCGGTGAAGGAGTATTATAGTTTTGTATCCTCTTCTCTGTCTTGCTGCTTATATGCATGGCAGAAAAATAAAGGCACCGGCTACGGTTCACTTCCGGTTCCAAATCGGCATACTTCGTTTGCCAGATAATCACAATAGCCATAATCATGGTAATGGCAAACGCCGTACCCAGTATGGAAATTATACTCAGCAGCGGATTCTGCTTCAAGATAGTAAAAGCTTGTCTTACGGTTTGCATTTCATTTAATTGATAGTTGATAATTAATAGTTGACAGTTGCTAAGCAGTAATTATTCCACCTGACGTCCGTCGAAGAAACGGATGGTACGTGAAGTCTGTTTGGCCTGCTCTTCATTGTGGGTCACCATCACAATGGTACGTCCGTCTTCCTTGTTCAGCTGATGCAACAGCTCCATGACTTCGGCCCCCATCTTGGAGTCCAGGTTACCGGTAGGCTCATCGGCGAGGATTATCTCCGGGTTGCCGATAATGGCGCGGGCAATGGCTACACGCTGGCACTGACCGCCGGAAAGCTGTGTAGGCATGTGGCGCATGCGGTGGCTCAAACCTACCTTCTTCAATACCTCTTCTGCCAAACGGCGGCGTTCTTTGGCAGACACCTTTCTATACAGCAAAGGCAGCTCTACATTATCCAATACATTCAGCGAGTTAATCAAATGGAAAGACTGAAACACAAAACCCAGCTTCTGGTTACGGAAAGCAGCCAGCTCCTTGTCCTTCATGCCGTCCACTTTCGTACCGGCTATTTCGATGGTACCGCTGGTGGGTGCATCCAATAAACCCATAATGTTCAGCAACGTAGATTTTCCGCAACCGGAAGGTCCCATGATACTGAGAAATTCTCCCTTGTTCACTTCGAGGTTTACATTTTCCAATGCCACGGTTTCAATCTCGTTTGTACGATAAATCTTGTTGATGCCAGTTAACTTAATCATAATGGTAAGTATTTAATTGTTATTATTCTGTTCTATTTCTATCCCGCACAATTTCTGCTTCAAGGGATCAAAAGCTGTACCAAAATCGTTTATCATTGATTATCTGCTATTTATACATGCAGTAAGGTGTCCGAAAATGAACACCTTGTCCGTTTTCATCTATTCGTCACGCAGGGCTTCCGCAGGTGAGATGACGAGCGACACGAGCAGATAATGCGAGGTGAAATCCGACACCCAATAGCTCTCTGTGCTCTCTACCCAATTCTGTCCTTTGGCCAGCCCTTCTTTCAGTGCATATTGCAAATAAAGCAGAAAACCAGTCAGTGAAGCGACCACGGTCAATACCGTGCCTTCGCCCATCAGCAGGCGGACAATGTCACTACGTGTAGCTCCGAACGACAGCATCACTCCCACTTCCTCGCGCCTCGTACGTGTCTGCAACCAGAAAATGGCCAGCCCCGTACCCACAATGTAGAGCATGCTGAACAGTTTATTCTGCTTCAACAGTTCCCAGGCTTGTTTCCAGTAAACCTTTATCATTTCAGTTTCAACTTATTCTTGTTCTTATAGTTACTCATATCGCTCACCACCACTTCATCACCCGGTTGCAAGCCACTGACCACTTCTACAAACTCAAAGTTTGAATCGCCCAGCTGCACCTTGCGCTTTACAATTTCCTTGTCGGAATTGCGTACAAAAAGTTCATACTCCCCACGTCCCACATAATAGCTGGCATTGGCTATGCGCATCACGTCTTCCTTCACCGCATTCATCACATAGACGTCGGTTTTCAGACCGGAACGCAGTCGGCGGTTGTTGTCCTCATTCAACTGCACGGTAAAGGAGATGACGCCATTCTTTGAAAGCGGAGTAACACTGCTTACGGAACCTTCCAGCTTTTCGCTGCCAATCTTCACAATGGCCTTGCCGCCGGCAGCCACACGGTCACCATAAGTATCGGCAATCTCGCCTTCCACCTTGAAGTGACTCAAGTCGGAGATGACGGCAATCTGTGAGCCTTCGGGAACCTGGGCTCCAATCTGATTGTTGATATAAGTGAGGATGGCCTTCCGGGGCGAACGCACCTGCGCGTCGTCGAGCGTACGTTTGGTTTCGGCCAGTGTCTTGCGGAACATGCTGAAGTCCAACTCCTGCACTTGGTATTCTGCAGCCAGCACTTCCTTCTCGTTGGCATATTGCTGCTGCAATTGCTCGTATTCCAGTTGTGCTACGTTGTAGCTCAGTTCGGCTTGACGCACTTTGTCGGTGGTACCCGAACCGAGGCTATCGAGGTACTGCTCGTTGCGCAGCTCCACCTTCATGCGGTCCAGCTTCATGGCGGAGACTCTTATTTTCATCTGAAGGTCGGTCAGCTTGGTCTGGTTGTCGAGTTTCAGCTGTTTCAGCTTGTAGCTGCGCATCTGCTCTTCGTCCAGCATCTTCTTGTAGTCGGTTTCGGCACTCTGCAAGTCCAGTTTCAGTATGGGGGTACCTACATCCACGCTGTCGCCACCTTTTCTGTACACTTCCAAAATGCGGGTATTGATGGGCGAGTTGATGATTTCCTCGAATGCCGGGACTACCTTGCCGGAGGCGCTGACGCTGACTTCGATCGTTCCCTTGCCTACTTTGGAGAACACAAGGTCTTTCTCCTTCACTCCCGTACGCATCAATGAAATGAGTACACTGACCACTACGATACCTGCCACACCGATAGCACCGTAGCGGATGATTTTCTTATTGCGTTCCTTGCTACGCACTTCTTTGGGGATTTCTCTATCCATATCTTTAAATTTTATTGTTTGCGGACATAACGCTTAACATATACTAAATCCATGCCAAAATCATAACCTGCTGAAAGTAAGCGGAAAGAGAAAAAACAAGGGTGTCCGTTTTCGGACACCCTGTACATTTTCGGATATATTCACCACATCTGTACCTCCAACCGCTTGTTTATGCAAATGAGCCTCCTATCCTTACCGATCCTGCCCATCCCTTCACTATAGTGAATTGTCATTAAAAGGCTTTTAATACGCTATTGAAAGCCTTTCAATGTGATATTAAAAGCCTTTTAATGACATCTCAGATATATACCCATCCCTATACGCTCCTATAGGCACACCGCCTCATCTCAATCTTAAGCGGTCTCCAACTTCCGGCACATATTCCGCATCCTTGCGATTCATCTTATAAAGGTTCTTCAGGCGGATGCCGTACTTTTGGGAAATGGTGTGCATGGAATCGCCGTCCTTCACAATGTAGACGGTATGGGGCTTGGCAGCCTTCTTGCGCTTTTCTTTCAAGTAGATAATGTCTCCCGCCTCCAGCGTGTATTCCTTATGGAGGTCGTTGTATTTCACCAGCTTCTTCCAGCTGATGCCAAACTCCTTGCCCAAGACCTGAAAAGTATCTCCGTTGCGTGCCACCACATAAGCCATATCGTTGGCTATGTATACCCGATGCGGATTGGCCAGCCAGGGCTTCTTTTTCAGTTCCCTCTCCCAACTGCGGGCATCGCGCTTGCTCATGCCACGGCTGTCGTACTTATACAGTTCATAATCCTCGATAATGGTTATCAGGCGGTTGGCATACGACGGATCGGTAGCGTAACCGGCCTTCTTCAGGCCACGCGCCCAGCCTTTATAGTCCGTAATCTTCAGTTTGAAAAGAAAGGCATAGCGTGCTCCCCGTTTCAGGAAATCGGAATGATCCTCGTATGATTCCCTCGGATGGCGATAGGCGCGGAAACATTCATTGCGGGCATCGTCATCATGCCTCACTGTCCGTCCACGCCAATTGCCTCCACACTTGATACCGAAGTGGTTGTTGCTCTTGCGTGCCAGCTCGCTGTATCCGGCACCGCTCTCCAGCAATCCCTGCGCCAGTGTGATACTGGCAGGTATCTTATGACGCTGCATCTGCTCCACGGCAAGGGGGGCATACTGCTTGATATACTCATTGTAGCGGGCATTCCGGCGTTGTGCCTGCACTGTTGTAATGGAAATGAAAAGAAATGCTATGATAGCAGTCAGTCTGAAAATCCGTTTCATGCTTAAAATGTTGAGTTTTGCACAAAAGTCCGTAAAAGAATTGAAATAACCAATCTCTTTCCTATCTTTGTAACATTAATTACAAATAATAACCCCTTGCCTTATGAAAGAATTGAATATCGAAATCGCCGTCAAGATATACGACTATGAAGAACTGGATGCCGCCGACCGCGAACTGATGGATGCCGCCCGCGAGGCTACCAACCGCAGCTATGCCCCCTACTCCCACTTCTCGGTAGGAGCTGCAGCCAGACTGGCAAACGGTATTGTAGTGACCGGCACCAACCAGGAAAACGCCGCCTATCCTTCCGGGCTGTGTGCAGAACGCACCACCCTATTCTATGCCAACTCCCAACATCCCGACCAGGCAGTAACCACCCTCGCCATTGCTGCACGCAACGAGCACGACGAGTTCCTGGAGTCTCCCATCCCGCCCTGCGGCGCCTGCCGGCAAGTGATGCTCGAAACGGAGAAGCGCTTCAAGCAGCCAATGCGGGTGTTGCTGTATGGCAAAAAGGGAATCTACGAGCTGAAGAATGTGGGAGAATTACTGCCACTCTCGTTCGATGCTTCGGCCATGAAGTAACAGAACCAATAAAGTATTAACATCGTGTCTGCAAGAAGTTAATTTCTTGCAAACACGATATTAACTTCTTGACGACACGATATTAATATCGCAAAAAGCCTTTGTTATTCAGTGGAAATCATTACCTTTGCGCCCACTAACCAATTAATTCCACCGATGAGAATATCCGACTAAAGACAACACATTTCGGTAAACATCACTATCAACATGCTTTTTCAGACTGAACGCTGAGCATCACCTATATAGATGTTTAGCCAATACTGTGTTTGTCTGTACCCCTCCCCTTCGAGAATTTCAATTTCGGGGAATGCTTGCATCTCCCCTATCATTCTTACTTCTAAAAACACAGTAGAAACTTATGAGCTTTATCATTAAAGACCTTAGCTATATCCATACAGATAAGGAAATCTTGTTTTCACACCTCCACTTGAGTATCAACTCCGGAGATAAAATAGCCCTGACCGGAAATAACGGTTGCGGCAAGTCTACCCTCATGCGCATTTTGGCAGGAGACTTGTCACCAAGTTCGGGAACGGTGCTACGCCCCGAACATCTGTACTACGTGCCCCAGCACTTCGGACAATACGACCGGCAGACAATAGCACAAGCTTTGGGAATCAGCCACAAGCTATCTGCCCTGCATGCCATCCTAAGCGGTGACGCTACCGAAAAGCACTTCAATACGCTCAATGATGACTGGAACGTGGAAGAACGCGCCCAGACTTCTCTCGACAGCTGGGGACTGGACGGTATCCCACTCTCCCGTCCGATGGAAGGACTTAGCGGCGGCGAAAAGACCCGCATCTTCCTGGCAGGCATGGAGTTGCACAACCCAACAGCCATCCTGCTGGACGAACCGACCAACTATCTGGACGCGGATGGACGGGAACGTCTGTATAACTTGATACGACGGACATCGGCTACCGTGCTCGTCATCAGTCACGACCGCACGCTACTGAATCAGTTGCCTGCCATCTGCGAACTCTCCTCCCAGGGATTGACGTATTACAGCGGAAACTACGACTTCTACAAAAAACAGAAGGCCCTGCAACAGAAAGCCCTTACCCAACAACTGGAAGAGAAGCAGAAAGCCCTGCGCCTTGCACGCAAAGTGGCACGCGAAGTAGAAGAACGGAAGGCCAAACAGAATGTGCGGGGAGAAAAAAACTCCATTAAAAAGGGGATTCCCCGCATCATGATGGGAGCACTGAAAAACAATGCGGAAAACAGCAGTAGCAGACTCAGCAGCATACATGCGGAGAAAGCGGAAAAGCTGCAGACGGAAATGGCAGGCATCAAAAGTTCACTGTCGCAGACGGACAAGCTGAAAACAGACTTCAACGCCTCCCATCTGCATACGGGCAAGATTCTGGTTACGGCAAGGGACGTCAACTTCCATTATCCCAACTATCCCAACCATACAGCCTCCCCCGCAGAAACACCCCACACGGAGACGACTGCAAAGAGCCTCTGGGCTTCTCCTCTCACCTTCCAGCTAAGAAGCGGCGACCGCCTCAGCCTGAAAGGAAAAAACGGCAGTGGAAAAACAACCCTGCTGAAACTCATCATGGGCGAATTGCACCCCACCGACGGAGTGATGGAGCGTGCCGGCTTCACCTCCGTCTATCTGGACCAGGAATACTCCCTCGTCCGTAATGAGCGCAGCGTACTCCAACAAGCAGAAGCTTTCAACCACCGCCACCTGCCGGAACATGAAGTGAAAACCATCCTCAACCGTTACCTCTTTCCCCGCGACGTGTGGAACAAGCCGTGCGGCAAACTGAGTGGCGGAGAAAAGATGCGCCTCTCCTTCTGCTGCCTGATGATTGCCGACAATACCCCGGATATGTTCATTCTGGACGAACCCACCAACAATCTGGACATCGAGAGTATAGAAATAATAACGGCAACGATACGCGACTACGCCGGCACCGTAATTGCCATCAGCCACGACCGGGAATTTCTGAAAGACACCGGCATCGAACGGGAGATACTTTTGGAATGAATCAGTAATTTAGGTAACAACAACCGTAATGTGTATACTGCCGTTCTCATAAAATCTGCCTATTTTTGCAGCACGTAATCATTTACCAACTAACGATCAACGAATATGAGCAAAAAAGTATTAATCCTCTCCTCCAGCCCTCGCAAGAATGGAAACTCCGACCTCTTGTGCAATGAATTCATGCGCGGTGCCGCAGAGGCCGGACATCAAGTAGAAAAGATTTTCCTGAAAGACAAGCATATCAACTACTGCACGGGATGCAGCGTATGCAGCATGTACGGCAAACCCTGCCCGCAAAAGGACGATGCCGCCGAAGTGGTGGAAAAGATGATTGCCGCCGACGTCATCGTCATGGCAACCCCCGTCTACTTCTACACCATGAGCGCGCAGATGAAGACACTGATTGACCGTTGTTGCGCACGCTACCTTGAAATAAAGGACAAGGAGTTCTACTTCATCATCGCCGCCGCCGAAGAAAGTGTCCCCATGATGGAGCGTACCATCGATGGTTTCCGTGGCTTCCTCGACTGCCTGGAAGAGCCCAAAGAATGCGGCACCATTTATGGCGTGGGTGCCTGGAAGGTGGGCGAGATAAACGACAAGCCTTCCATGCACGAAGCCTACGAGATGGGAAAAAAGGTATAAAGAACGAATACTAACCGCTATACAATACATTTATGCTACGTACCATCAGACTGACCCTTGCCGTCATCTTCTTCGCACTCATCACGCTGTTGTTCCTCGACTTCACGGGAACACTGCATACCTGGTTCGGATGGATGGCGAAGATACAATTCCTGCCGGCCGTGCTGGCACTGAACATCGGTGTAGTGCTGTTTCTTGCAGTGCTGACCTTGGTATTCGGACGCATCTACTGCTCCGTCATCTGCCCGTTGGGAGTATTCCAGGACATTGTTTCCCGGCTCTCCGCCAAACGGAAGAAGAACCGTTTCCGCTACTCGCCCGCATTGAAATGGCTACGCTACGGCGTGCTGGGAGTATTCGTACTTGCCATCGTCGGCGGGCTGAACTCTTTTGTCGCGCTACTGGCCCCTTACAGCTCATACGGGCGCATCGTTTCCAGCCTTTTCTCCCCGCTCTACCAGTGGGCAAACAACGGACTGGCCTACCTGGCCGAACGTGCAGACAGCTATGCCTTCTATGAAACGGATGTATGGATGAAGAGTCTCACTACCCTGCTGATTGCCACGGTCACTCTGGTAGTCCTCATCGTGCTGGCATGGCGGGGCGGACGTACCTATTGCAACACTATCTGTCCGGTAGGTACAGTGCTTGGCTTCCTCTCGAAGCACTCCTTGCTGAAACCGGTGATTGACACAAAGAAGTGCAACAGTTGCGGACTTTGTGCCCGCAACTGCAAGGCATCGTGCATCAACATCAAGGCACACGAAATAGATTACAGCCGTTGCGTGGCATGTATGGACTGCATCAACAAGTGCAGGAAAGGTGCCATCACTTACACGCGCCGCAAGCCGGCCTCCGTTGCAGTCTCCCGGGAAACCTCCGTGGCACCGGAGCAGGTAAACGACACCCGCCGCGCATTTCTCTCTACAACTGCTGTGTTTGCTGCTACGGCAGCCCTCAAGGCGCAGGAGAAGAAAGTGGACGGCGGACTGGCTGTCATCGAGGACAAGAAAATCCCCAAGCGCGCCACTCCCATCACTCCTCCGGGCTCACTGAGCGCCCGCCACTTTGCACAACACTGCACAGCCTGCCAGCTCTGCATATCGGTATGTCCCAACCAAGTGCTCCGTCCTTCTTCGGACTTGACAAAACTGATGCAGCCGGAAATGTCCTACGAACGCGGTTACTGCCGCCCCGAATGCGCCAAGTGTGCGGAGGTGTGTCCTACCGATGCCATCCATCTGACGAGCCTCGCCGAGAAATCGGCCGTCCAAATCGGTCATGCCGTATGGATTAAGGAGAATTGCATCTGCATCACAGACAAGATGGAATGCGGGAACTGTGCCCGCCATTGTCCGGCCGGTGCCATACAGATGGTTCCTTCAGACCCGGAAGACGAAACCTCCATCAAGATACCGGTAGTCAACACCGAACGCTGCATCGGATGCGGAGCATGCGAGAACCTTTGTCCGTCGCGTCCGTTCAGTGCCATTTATGTGGAAGGCCATGTGATGCACAGAACTGTCTGAAGCAAGTTTATCACCCTAATATCCATTTATAATTTCAGTCCTATCACAATGAAAGAAGACAATAAGAACAAGATAAACCGCCGCGATTTCTTCAAACTCGCCGGTGCAGGAACGCTTGCCTCGGCAGCAGCCCTATACGGCTGTTCGGGCAACAAGAACAACGGTGACAGCGAATCGGCCGCGCTGGGCGAGATACCAACCGACAAAATGACCTACCGCACCAATCCCAACACGGGCGACCGGGTTTCTCTGCTGGGATACGGATGCATGCGATGGCCCACCCGGAAACGTGCCGACGGAAATGGAGACGAAATAGACCAGGAAGCCGTGAACGACCTGATAGACTATGCCATTGCCCACGGAGTGAACTATTTCGACACCTCCCCCGCCTATGTGCAAGGTCTGTCGGAGCGCGCCACGGGCATTGCCTTGAAACGCCACCCACGGGAGAAATTCTTCCTTGCCACAAAGCTGTCCAACTTCAGTCCCGGCACGCACAGCCGCGAAGAGTCTCTTGCCATGTATCACCGTTCTTTCCGCGACCTGCAAGTGGACTACATCGACTACCTCTTGCTGCACGGCATCGGCATGGGCGGCATGGAAGCCCTCCACTCCCGCTATCTGGACAACGGCATGCTGGACTTCCTGCTGAAAGAGCGCGAAGCCGGACGCATCCGCAACCTCGGATTCTCCTATCATGGAGACATCGAAGTATTCGACTACCTGCTCTCCCGCCACGACGAACTGAAATGGGACTTCGTACAAATCCAACTGAACTACGTGGACTGGCGGCATGCCAAAGAAGTGAATACCCGCAACACGGATGCCGAATACCTATATGCCGAGCTGACGAAGCGAAACATTCCCGCCGTCATCATGGAGCCGCTGCTGGGCGGACGCCTATCCCGCCTGAACGACCACTTGATGGCACGTCTGAAACAACGCCGTCCGCAGGAGAGCGTAGCTTCCTGGGCCTTCCGATTCGCAGGTACTTTCCCCGATGTGCTGACCGTACTGAGCGGAATGACGTACATGGAGCATCTGCAAGACAACCTGCGCACCTTCTCACCGCTTGTTCCATGTACGGAAGAAGAGTGTACCCTGCTGGAAGATACCGCCCGACGAATGCTGCAATACCCCACCGTGCCGTGCAACGACTGCAAATACTGCATGCCGTGCCCCTACGGACTGGATATTCCAGCCATCCTGCTGCACTACAACCGCTGCATCAACGAGGGCAACGTGCCGCAGAGCAGCCAGGACGAGAATTACCGCGAGGCACGCCGCGCCTTCCTGATAGGCTATGACCGCAGTGTTCCCCGTCTCCGCCAAGCCAACCGCTGCACCGGTTGCGGCCAATGCAACCCGCACTGTCCGCAAGGCATCGACATCCCGGCGAAACTGCAGGAGATAGACCGGTTTGTGGAAGCGCTGAAGCAGGAAACCCTTTAACGGAGTTATCTTCCACATCCGTTTTCTTTTCAAAGATTACCAATCATATGCCGATTCTTCTTTTTGTATAACTTTGCAAAAAGAACCACGGATAAACGATGAATAAGAAGATTTTAACGGCTATTTTAAATAAGTACCGACCTGCCGGGAAATGGGAGTGCAAGTGGCAGGCAGATATTTACTGCTGAAACATAGCCTTCAATAAGCACGCTTTCAGGGCAAACCCTATTTCAGTAATTCCGCGAAGGAATGTATCCCGCCCGATAGATACGGTCGAAGAACGGTGTCCACTCATTGTCCGTGATACCAATCTGCAGACCGTAGAAGTGCGTACCGGCTTCCCGGCAACGGCGAATCTCCTCCATAAAGGCAGGTGAAGAGTGAGGAATCTTGAAGTCGCTGACCCAAAGCACATCGGCATTCATATACTCCTTGCCTTCTTTGAGCAGGCGGAACGTGGCTTCCAGCATACGGGTGGCATCTGTATCCCCGCAAGCTGTCTTTGAGAAGAATTCGAGCAGCCTTGCCCGCTCTTTCCTTACGTCAATCGGATGAATGGAGACGGAAAAGGCTATCAGAAAGCAGTTCCGCCGTTGGCGGTCGGCTATCTCCAGGAGTTTTATCAGCAGGGAGTGGGCAATCTTCTCCGGCTTGCCAGCCATGCTTCCCGAGGTGTCCAGACAGACAATCATCGGACCTTTGGGACGGGCAGGCTTGGTTTCGATGCGCCGGGCAGGCTGCATGATTTCCGATTTATAACGGAAGGTCTGGAGCTTGCGAGTAAGGTATTTGTAGACGAACAAATCTTCCAGTTCGCTGTCAGCGGAATGGGCAAGCTCAATGGGAAGCAGAGCATTGAGGTCGTTGCCGGTACTGATGCCCAGAATGTCGCATTTGGAGGAGTGCTCCATTTTGTAGACGTTTCCCTCGGCAACGCGGATTTGCTCACGTCCTTCGTCATCTGCCATACGCCCCATCTTGCGGGCCACTTTCACTATCTCGGGACACGACCGCTGGATACGCACGATTTTCCGTATACGTTCAAAGTCAACGGTATTCCATAGACCGCTCATCATGCCCCAAGTCTGGAAGAATTCGTCCTTGTCCACCCGGTTCTGGCGGACGTACTCGGGGATGTCTTTCAGATTGGAACGGAGTCTGCGCTCGAGGGCGTCTTTGCGGAAAGCTATCTCTTTCTCCTTTTCTTCGTGCATCTTCAATTGGAAAGCGCCTTCCCAGTCATCCACCATTTTCTCCCAGACTTCATCGTCCGCATGCCCTCCTTCGGTGCCGAAGTGGCTACGATAGAAGCGGGAGTCGAAGCCGTACTTCCGGTATTTGTCGGAAATCTGCTGGAGCAAGGCTTGCCAGCCGTCTTTCCGCCTTGCTATGGACCATTCCAGCACGAGTTTCATCTCATTCCGTTCCGACTGGCTTTTTCTGAAGTTATACTTCTCCTTATCCAAATTCAATTGGATGAACTGAATCATGGTGTCGTAAAAGATACGGGCACAGAGTTCATCACTTAGCACCTGCACCTTGACCATAGAGTCGTTCATCACAGAAAGAAGATAGGCATACAAAGGCTCAGTATCCGTCTCCGCACACTCTCCGGTGGCTACGAAGCGGTCTAGTGCCTGCACGTAGAAGGCGGCGTCATATCGGGTAGCGGTGGTGTTCATCTTCTTCTCGGTTACCGGAGGATTATTCGTCTCCATATCTCAGTTTACGCATGTCCACACGCGCCCAAGCTATTTCCTTGCGGACGATGGAGACGTATTGCGCTACGCTCTTTTTGTCTTCTTCGGAGACGAAAAGGTTGTCGGACAAGTCTCTCACCAAGCGGTCTATGCCGGCGGCGGCAGTGTCCAGTTCCGTCTCATAATCACGGTCGGTGATGGAGAGGTTTCCCAGCCAGAGTTGTTGCTCCTCGCCCCGCTGCAGGCGCCGCATGGGGAAGCGCACACCATTGATGTAGAGATGCTTGTCGTCGCGGTAGAGGGTGACGCGTTCGGTGCCTTTCTCTTTCATGGCGCCGGTATCGGCAAAGGCGCGGATGATAGTACGCTTGGGATTGAAAGGATCGGCATACATTACGCCCAAGGTGGGAGCATCTTTGGCGCTATACTCCTTCAGATTCTTGTAGTCCACGATAAAGATGTAGGTGTTGCCCGTACCATGTTTCTCCACCTGGTAGTAGAAGTGGTCCGTTATCAGCAGGTCATCATCCCTACGGTCGCCGGCAAGGCGGGCCTTGTCGAGAGCTTCGCGCACATGGCTGACTTTCAAATCGGATTTCAGCGAGGAGGCGATACCAGCAATCTGCTTTGTGTGGGGCACGAACAAGGCACGGATAACGATGTCACGGATGGCAAGGCTCTCATCAGGCTCACTCCATAGGCAGTGGTAAACGGGAAGCAAGTCGGTCAGGGAGACTTCTGTGCGGCCGTGGACAAAGGCGGAGGTCTTGAGCAGCTTCACGATGTTTTTCCAGCGGCGGTCGCTGACGTAGACATTACGGTGCAAGTCCGAGTCCTGCATCTCCACGCTTGTCAGGCCCCGACGGATGGCTGTGATGCAGGAAAGAACATCGAGAGGCAAGGTCACGCGGCGTATCTCTGCTTGCCATTCGGCATACTCGCGGTCGGAGATTTGCCATTCGCAGGCAGTCGTTTCCGGATGGTCGGCAGAATCGTCCAGCAGCATTTTGTAGAAAGACTCTTCCTGCTTGACGCAGGTGCAGAGGATGCGGATAAGGAAACGGTCCCACAGAGCTTCCAGCCCTTCACCCTGCGCGGGCAGTTCGTTGCTGGCGGCTACGAGCAGTTTGAGGGGGAGATGCAGTTCCTTGTCGCCGTTGCGGAAAAGTTTCTCGTTGATGACGGTTAGCAGAGTGTTCTGTATGGCAGGGCCTGCTTTCCATATTTCGTCCAGAAACACGACATCGGCTGTGGGCAGATAGCCGTCGATGGCACGTTCATACTTGTCGGATTCTTTCAGTCGGCTAATGCTGACAGGACCGAAAATCTCGTCGGGCGTAGAGAAGCGGGACATCAGGTATTCAAAGGCACAGGCATCTGTAAAAGCCGACTTTAGCCTCCTGGCTACCATCGACTTGGCTACTCCCGGAGGTCCCAGAAGGAGAACACTTTCACCTGCCAGGGCGGCCAGCAGGGAGAGGTTTATCTCGGTTTCTTTTTCGTATACTCCCCGGTTCATTTCGGAAAGGAGGAGACGGATGCGTTCGGTTATTTCCACAATATGATTTATTTGTAGTCAGTACTTATGTATAAAGAAAAGCGTGTAAAGATACAAAATAGTAGGAGAATCAGAGAAATTCTTATTAAGATTCACTATCTTTGGAAAACAAATACACACACAGACACGCACACACACGTTGTGATTTGCTTTCATTTTAGTATCTTTGAACCATTGGAAACAGCCCATGAGCGAAATTCCCATCCTCTTCGACGGTTGTGATTTGCTTTCATTTTAGTATCTTTGAACCATTGGAAACAGCCGGCATTGTTTCAACATCCTTTGGCTCCATGTTGTGATTTGCTTTCATTTTAGTATCTTTGAACCATTGGAAACAGCAAAGAATGCGGCCTTTGTAGCATCTACACCGTTGTGATTTGCTTTCATTTTAGTATCTTTGAACCATTGGAAACAGCATTTCCATAAAATGCCAAGGAATGGACGTGGTTGTGATTTGCTTTCATTTTAGTATCTTTGAACCATTGGAAACAGCGGGACAACTTCACAAAGAAGTGCTTCTTATGTTGTGATTTGCTTTCATTTTAGTATCTTTGAACCATTGGAAACAGCTTGTGGGAACGGTTGCGGTTGCTGATAAAGTTGTGATTTGCTTTCATTTTAGTATCTTTGAACCATTGGAAACAGCGAGAAAACCGAGACTTATTGAGATTAACAGGTTGTGATTTGCTTTCATTTTAGTATCTTTGAACCATTGGAAACAGCATTAAGCTTATTAAGATCAAAAGCACCAGGTTGTGATTTGCTTTCATTTTAGTATCTTTGAACCATTGGAAACAGCTCCATAATATTCTGTAATGTCAAGTTTACGTTGTGATTTGCTTTCATTTTAGTATCTTTGAACCATTGGAAACAGCGGAAATTCTGAAGATGAACAGAATACGCGAGTTGTGATTTGCTTTCATTTTAGTATCTTTGAACCATTGGAAACAGCAAGACCAGCGTTTTTTTCTTTGACAGACTTGTTGTGATTTGCTTTCATTTTAGTATCTTTGAACCATTGGAAACAGCAGTCTTGAATGTCTAATCGAAAAAGTTATGTTGTGATTTGCTTTCATTTTAGTATCTTTGAACCATTGGAAACAGCAGACATTCAAGACTAATTTAACTAATCTAAGTTGTGATTTGCTTTCATTTTAGTATCTTTGAACCATTGGAAACAGCCTCGGAATGGTAAAGGTGGAGAAGCCTGATGTTGTGATTTGCTTTCATTTTAGTATCTTTGAACCATTGGAAACAGCTTTATCTGCATTCGTTGCAATCGAAGAAAGTTGTGATTTGCTTTCATTTTAGTATCTTTGAACCATTGGAAACAGCGCTAATGGATTTGAACAAGGTAAGTATATAGTTGTGATTTGCTTTCATTTTAGTATCTTTGAACCATTGGAAACAGCTATTTAGTGTTTTCTCCTGCACTCATTATGTTGTGATTTGCTTTCATTTTAGTATCTTTGAACCATTGGAAACAGCAACTTGGACCCCTGACGAATACGGTTCTTTGTTGTGATTTGCTTTCATTTTAGTATCTTTGAACCATTGGAAACAGCCGAAGTCCGTCAGACCCCTCTAACGACACGGTTGTGATTTGCTTTCATTTTAGTATCTTTGAACCATTGGAAACAGCTGACTATAAGTAACAATCTAATATTCAAACGATTACACATAGTGTTAGAATATAAAAAAAGAATGCTGCTTCTAAAAAAATCCCGCCATTGCGCGGGATTTTTTCAGAATAATTCTAATTGTTGTCCAGGCGTATTCACATCCACAGTCTTTTTCCCATAAAAAAGTGCTATATTTCCAAATTGCTTGTCCGTAATGCACATAATTCCGACACTTCCATAGTCCGGTAAGAAAGATTTAACTCTTTTTATATGTACCTCCGCATTCTCACAACTCGCACAATGACGAACATATATAGAGAACTGGAACATCGTAAATCCATCCTTTTGCAGATTCTTTCTAAATTCCGCATACGCCTTTTTATCCTTCTTGGTTTCGGTAGGCAAATCAAACAACACTAATACCCACATAATGCGATATTCACTAAACCGGTCCATCACATCTCTGGATAGGATATTTTACGCAACTCACCACTGAAACATTTATACAGAGAAGCCGTAGTCTGCCCAACAGCTACCATCAACGGACTACGTTTTCCCGAAATAACAGTCTCTAATGTAGGAATTGTCAGTAACCTCGCTTTCAATTCTCTCGTCAATTCAACACAATTCGGTTCTGCTTCCTTGAATATATCATATACCAACCTATCCACATAAGGGCGATAAGGTTCCATTATATCATCTGCCAGACAATAAGCATTATAACGATTATGATGATGTATTCCCAAAGTAGGTAGAAGCCCACTTGTCACCAAAGCACGAGCAACAACTGCCCTCAAAATAGCATACCCATAATTTAACAAATTATTAGGAGGAATACCTTCTCTATCCCTTGTAAAGCCTTCTATTTTAAACAAATTCTTCCAATAATAAGCAGCTGCACGAGCCTCCAAATTATCAGAATCTCCACTCTTTACATCTGCAGCCCACACCTTCATACACTTTATTTCTTCTCCAGCACATTCATGCAATACTACCGTCTGATTCTCTATTTTGGCTTTTATTGTTTGCTGCCAAAGTTGTTTCATCAATGGTAGAGACGCACCAAGTTGATGACGAAACCTTTCATTTTGTGTAGTATTCCCATACAAAGGAAGCATTAAACCAACCGGCATACTTTTAGAATCGCAGGTTATGACTGCACAATTATTCTCAAGCAAAGCTTCCAATACTCCCGAAGTAATGGTTATCTGCTTATTGTCCAACACCACTACTCCAATATCTTCTATTGGCTTAGTCACTTCGGACATTCGTTTGAACCCTTCGGGTAAAGCACTGTTCTTCACCACCTCCGGCAATTTAATCACCAACTGGGCATTTTTTAAAGACAAATAGACCGGATTCCCAAAATAAAGTGTTTTCTTAATCATAGCATATAGACTTTACAAGTTATTCATTCATCATTTTCAAGAAAAGGAAGCTCTAAAGTATCATTCTGTTTATCAGAATCCAACAGAAAATTTTCAGGAGAAACAACACTTCTACCCAACTCTTTTTCAGCTTGTTCACGTGCTACTCCGGCTACATTTCCTCCACGTTGTGCTACTTGCTTACTTTTAGTAAATGTATCTGGTTTTTCTTTCTGAGAAATTTCCGTTGTGACACGTTCTCCAAGCATTGTAAATATCAACTCCAAATCAGACATGTGGTCACGAAGATTCTGATTTTTCTTCGTCAGCCCCTTATATATTTTATAATCCGAAGGAGTCAATCCAAACGTTGCTCTAGATATTTCTGCCGTAAGAATGGCATAATCACTTTTTTCCGTGATTCCCCTTTCTTTCCATTCATCCGTCAAATTCTGACGAATGGCGATTCCTCTCAAACGTTTGTCAATCCAATCTTTTGGATAACCTTTTTGCTCATATAGTTCTTTCATGCGCTCTTGAGCCAATTCCGGATTTTCTATTTCCTGTACACGCTCATAACCTACTTGTGCTAACCAAAGCTTGAAAGGTTCAGCTTTAGGAGAAGGAATAGATTGAATGATGCGGAATAAAGCCTGCACATTTGCCGCCAACGTTTTTCGTTTTTTTCCTGTATCTGTCACCATTTCTACCTGGGGACAAGTTGTCCCCAGGTAAGTAGCCAGTTCTTCATCCCGTTTTCGCATCTTCTTCAGATAATCCGTAGGATTCACACTATCAGTCAATACACCAACTACATCTACAACAGAGAAATACCATTGCTGTTCTTCCTCGTTCCATACGGAACGAATCTTTTTCTCTTGAAACAACTTTATATTATTCATTTACTCTATACTTAACTTCTATAATACGGCCTAACCTATCAACTTTTACTGGAATACAAATATTCTTTATCATTTCACCATCCCATGATTTTTCTGCTTTATTATTAGAACCTAATTCTTTAGTGGGAATAATAGCATTTGATATACTTTGAGGTATAAAAAAGCATTGATTACCAGAAGATGAAACCATCTTATAAATCCTCCCCCTATCTATCGGTTCATTTATCCTACCAAAATCCCGCTCTTCTTCGGTTGGCAGATATACCAAATCATTAGGAGACAGCCAAAACAATAATTTATCTCCCTTTTCATTTCTGTCCGGTACAGGAACAAGCCCTTGTTTCTCACGCTCTATAACCCAATTTAAAGGAATAGTCTCATACGTTCTGTTTCCATCTTCTGTTATGTAAATAGCAAAGAACAAGTTAGTACCTTTAGCAGCTTCCACCCATTTGGCACCTTTATTGCCAAGTACACCGACTTTAAATTTATTTCCACGCGGTTCATACACCCTCACCTTATATATAGGCTGATGTCCTTTACCATCATTCAGTTGTAAAAGATTACGGTTCATTTCTTCTATACCTTCTGCAGAAAAAGCCAACTCCGCCTTTCCTTCTTTTGATTTCAGATGATTCAGGAGTATTTTCTGTATGCCAGTATCCGTCACCGATGCTATCTTCTTCTCATTGAAAGTTGAGTCCAATGATTTACGTACTGCAACTAAAGGTTCAGTAGTATTTTCCGTAAAATAATAAACAGCGACTTTGGCTATATCCAGCTCTTTCCACAAGAAAGCATTCTCTTTGAAATATTTTTCAATTTTCTTCTTATCATACTTATATGATAACAATTCAAGAACCTTATTTTTTACTCTTTTGTCAACAATCATAGAAGGAGTATCCAAAGCGACAGATAGGCGTACCACCTTTACCTTTCTTAAATTTACCGCTCCAAAAACCGTATCTTTGTGCATCGGTTTACGGATAGCCCAACTATCACCGATTTTCTGTTTCTCATAAACACGAGTCCCATTTGCATCAAAATGTTGATAGATATTGGTTGTTTTATTTATTATACGCAAATTCTGTTTCAAGCTAACTATTATCCCACTCAACGCTTCCCTTGCATCTTGCGTAAAAGTAGTCCATGGTTTCTTTATAATCCATCTATAATTACCATTACCATCCCCCCTACTCTTATCACACAACAGTCTCTGCAAATCATAACGGGAAATTTTCGCATTCCGGCTTGCAGACTCATTATTCAGATAGTTTACATGATTCCGTGTAGCACAAGCTATTACTATTGCATCCATAGCATGATGCCGATGGTCTATACGCTTCTTACTGAATCCTTTCTGATATTCAAGGGGCACTGCTGTTTGAAAAACTTTTTTTCCGTCTTTATTCTCCCAATGTCCAAAACACTGGGTTTCGGTCAAAGCATTTAAACGTTCAAAACGAGGACTTACAATACTATTCCAGACGTCATTCATGCCCCAATCCTTTTTCAGCCTGTCCGTCACGCTTCCTGTACAAACTAATATGTTTTTTGAAACAGCCTCCGGTTCATATTCACCGCTATCATTCTTTTCACGAACGATATTCGACAAAAGTCCTTTGACAACCTTACTGATATACCGGCTATCGTTTAATTGGCGTTCAATAAATTGCTCGGGAATATCATCCATCAACAATTTCTTCATTTTTATGCCCGATTTTGCATATTGTTCTTTTACAAAACGTTCGTAACTATCCACAGAAAAGATTTCTACTGTCTTTCCAAAACCCACTTCCACTTTCTGTCCATGATGATTCTTGATAAACTCATATCCCAGTTGATTATCTTTCAACTTGTTCACAGCAGATTCACATATCACTTTGTTAGAGAATGAATCATCAAAATAGCGGGATTGAGGTATAACATGTTCTATCTCATACGCAGCAGTAAATAATTTAGCCAAAGGTATCAGCTCACCGGTATAAGGTGAACGATATTTCTGTTCCAGCCATAATTTATAACGCAAGAATTCTGATTTCGTCGGTAATTTACTGGTATTGATTTTTTTCAATATCACATCTATATCTTCCGGAATCTGTTCTTCCCCCTTTAAAACTGCATCCTCATAAATCCGCAATATTTCTTGTTGACTTGGTGAATAGGGACGGACATTCTCTACCCCATATTCCGGATTCACAAATTCAGCAAGCAATGCCTTTATACGTAAATTGGCATTTTCATTCTCCAGAATCTGAGTAGTCATTCTTTTTCGCTTGTCCGCAGGATTTTTCATCTCGCGCCCTAACTCAATATGGATTTCATCAATTTTCCCAACCTGTTTCCAAATATCCCTGACAACTCTCAATGTCTCGGTTATCACTTGTTCTACGATAGGATTTCGTAGTGAATGTTGCTTAAAAGCAGCCAGATAAGCATCAATATCAGCAGGGGTTTCCCATTTGGTTATTTTTTTATCTTCGGAATGACGATTATACACTACATAACAAGCCAACCACAACGGAAGCCTCTTAAAACAAGATATATCCGACAAGTTCATCGCCTTTTCTCTAACCTTGGCACCTATACTCTCATCACACTCACCTGCTATTATCCTTTCTATTCTTTCCTTGGTTGTACCATCAATCAACGACATATCCCAATACTTTCCACACCTCATCAAAGGCAACAACTTCTTTATCGCCTTGGCAGAATAAGCGCCATATTCAGACTTGAAAGGAGGAAACTTCTTGAACACTTCCACAAAGGATTCATTCAATCCGTTCTTAACCGCAAAAGTCGCCAATGCTTTCTCTATTTCCTGCTTGTCACTTACAGAATATAAGATATGCCACAAGGCTGTTTCTTTTTCATCAGATAAAAAGTCAATACCAATACCGGCCTTTTCCAAACGGGAAAGAATCGCATGTCTCGTCTCATTACATGGGTAGAACTTATCCTCGACATAATTCCAACGATAATTATTTATTTCCTTTTTCAGTCCAAACGCAGGATATCTCAGAAAAGCTTTCTGATCTATTTCCTTTCGAGAGTTCAGCCAATCAAATAGAGCCACATAATCATCTTCTGTTTTCAAAAACTCCGTTGTCACATCCACATCCAAATGTAAAGTTCCATTTACTTCCCTTTCCTTTTGATATACCCGAATATTGGAAAGGAAATACCATAAACGGAATTCCTGAAAAAGAGGATGTGACTTGGCTATACACTTTAACGAAGCTGTTTTGATTTCACCTGTTTTGCGGTTTACATATTCATTTTCCTCATAAGGGCAATTAGCTATCAATGACTTTTTGGTTTTCAACGGCCTTTGATAAAACAAGACATCATCTATTAACAAATAGATAAAGTCCCGGTTAGCTATATTTCTCCGTTGCACTTCATTACCTGGATACAACGCTTCAATACACCTCATGTATAAATCTCTATCCTGCAATTCTGCATGAAAAGCACATTGCTTCTGCAAAATCAAGTTCAGTTCCTCCTTGTAAAACTTTCGTTCTACTGTTTTCACCAATTTTCCCATTATCTTTTGTTGTGGCTCCTGCAACAAAGCATCATATATATAACTCCCAATCGTTTTATGAGTACCGGCAATGTCCGCTTCAGTCCTTTTCTTTATTAACATCCAATCATCCTCTTTAGGCGCTCTGAAAGAACGCTTCACCTCACCATACTTATCAAGCTTTGGAGTACCGTCCGGATTTAAGTCAGTAGTGACAATAAACTCTTTTACCCGTCCTTCCCAGTCCAATGGGACATTACTGCTTCTACGATATACCCATCCATTCTCCAGATGTACATTATACCATATATCCCGGCCTTTCTTTTCATCAGTCGCTTCCACCGACAAGACTTTCAATGCATAAAATTCAACAGATTTTCCTGCATTGTCTTCCTCCTCTTCTCCTCTAAGCTGATAATAACCACGTTTCTGATTAAAGTTCAAAAGAATCCATGCCAGTTCTTCTTTACTTATCATTTCTGTCAAAGCTTTCTTACGGAGATAATAAACTGTCCAGTCATAAGGGATTTTTTTACCATCAAAAACCAATGAAGGTTGGTGTTTTGCAAAATCCGCCAACATTTCATTAAACGCTGTCTGAAATAAAAAAGAGTATTTTCCCCATCTATCCTTTACCCATGGCAATTTCGGTTCGCTGCCTGACAAGAATTTACCCGTATGCTTTTCAAAATCTATTCCTTTTAAATAGTGTTCCGGCAGGAAGCCAAGAATCTTCAAAACTTTATGCAACCGTTCACGGCGTAGTAATTGTCGCTCTCTCAATCGACGCACCCCTCTAAAACGGGTTCTTTCGGCTGTCTGTGATATAGAATTCCCTTTGTCAAAGTCTCCCAAGATAGCAGCATCCATCGGAATTATTCTACTGCCAGCCATTTCTATCCAAATTTTCTCGGTCTGTTCTTTAATTACAGAGTTTATTACAGCCCATCCTATACTATTGGTTCCCAAATCCAATCCAAGTATCGTTCTCATAGTATTATATTTTGAATATTTTCTTCAAAGGTATTTTTTTTTTCAATATAAGCATTGTGTTTCCATATTTATTTTATACATTTGTCATACTAAAATGAAGCAAGTCACAATAAGGATTATTCCGTTGTGAAAACATTAGGTTCCCTCGTCCTTAACGGGGGATTTTTTATTTCCAAAAACTAATTATCATTTCCAATATCCCCCTTTTGCCGAAAACTAAAACTTTCCTCCCCAAACACTACTCTTCGTATCACTATATTTTATATCTTTGTTCACTAAGAATTAATCGTCCCATACCCATTTCTGTTTCGTCCGACAGCTGTCGGACGATAATTAAACAACCGTTGGACGATAACGCAACAGTTGTCGGACGATTAGTTTTTAGGAAGAAGAAAATTAATTCGCTTAGCGACAAAAATAATTCCCCGAAGCGACGAGAACTGTTTATCGCTATAAACAAAAATGAATATCTTATGAGCGCGTATTACGACCTTTACGAAACGCCTTCGCCCGACGGGAAAGAAGACAAGAAAGCACTCCACGCACGTATCTGCCCGAAAAGGACTTATACCCAAAAGGAGTTTGTGGAACATATCGCAACTTTCCAACATCTGCCCAAGAATGTGATAGGGGCAGCATTGGATGCCTGCATTGACGAGTTGTGCGATTTGCTGGCCAACGGAAACATCGTGGAGCTGGGAGAACTCGGATTCTTCAGCACTTCACTGAAATGCTTGCGCGAGACCGACGACGAGAAAAAGAAAATCCGCTCCGAATCCGTCCAATTCCAAAACGTACACCTGCGCATCAGCAGCACGTTCCGCAACAACATCAAGAAGAAAATGACGTTGGAACGTGTACACTCCACTACCAAGAAATCGAAAAAAGTAGTAGAGACCACCGAAGAAACAAGAAAAGCCGAACTGGAACTGTTCCTCAAGCAGAATGTATGTATCAACAAGAACGAATACATCCAGCTAAGCGGACTAACCAGACATGCCGCCATAGACGAACTGAACAACTTCATCCGGCAAGGGTTCCTGCGCCGCCGCGGGATGGGAAGGTCAACGGTCTATGTGCGACAAGAAAAAGACACAGCAAACGAAATTTAGGGGGGCAAGCACAGAGACACAGAGACATAGAAATTAATTTGAAAAGAATCTCTGTGCCTTTGTATTTTCGTGTTCATCCCCCCAAAATAATAAAACAACAAACAATGGAAAAATCAACAGAACCCCAACCCTGCATGCAGTGGTTCGTCTTCTTCAAAGACCAACTGCTGCTGAAAAAAGGATATACAGACAAAGGAGAAATAAAATACAGCGTACCCGTCAGTATAGAGCCTCCTCTGACACCGGAAGCCGGAAGTAATATACACGAAGTGTTCCCCCCCAACGGCAAGCAAGTACGTGCATTCGCCTTGGAACAGCCCGTGACCGAAACCGACGAATGGGTAATGATAGGCCTGCGAGCATCGTACGACTACATCGCGCCAGACGAGTACCGTTCCGCAGGAAAGGCTTTCCAGATACTCTACTGGGACGAGCACAGCCGCTTCTGTCCCGTGTGTGGCACCGCTATGGAGCACCAGACCCCCATCATGAAGAAGTGTCCCGACTGCGGCAATGAGATGTACCCTCCCGTTTCCACCGCCATCATCGTATTGATACGCAAAGGAGACGAAATCCTACTGGTGCATGCCCGGAACTTCCGCGGAACCTTCTACGGACTGGTGGCAGGCTTCCTCGAAGCTGGCGAGACACTGGAAGAATGTGTGGAACGGGAAGTTTTTGAGGAAACGGGGCTGAAAGTAAAGAACATCACTTACTTCAGCAACCAGCCCTGGCCCTATCCCAGCGGATTGATGGTGGGCTTCATTGCCGACTACGAAAGCGGGGAAATAAAACTGCAGGAAGATGAACTGACCTCCGCCGCTTTCTATTCCAAAGACAACCTGCCCGAAATTCCACGAAAGCTGAGCATCGCAAGAAAGCTGATAGACTGGTGGCTGGAGAATAATTGAAGAGTTAAAAACTAAAAGGAGAAGGGAAAAGCAGATTGCGGAAAACACACACTCACAAACGAACAACTACGAATGAAACGACTCTCATCCACATCAACCAATCGGTGTGTAACCGCAATCTGCATATACTAAACTTCTCTGCAAACGTTTTGTTCATCAACCATCGGGTTTAAGCCTTATTTAAGTTTTCTTTCAACACAGAAGCAAAAGGAAAGAGGTTGTGTCAAAATGCTGGCACAACCTTTTTTATGCGCAAAGCCCGGACTTTCCCAAGCCCAGGCTTTGTTATTACCCAAAGTTTATGTAACTTTAGGCATCATTTTTTTCGTTATGGCAAAGTTACATTTTCGTCCTTACATTCCCAACCAAACCGTTCTTTTTCCACAAAGAATTGATGAAAACATAGCTGCGGACGCCCCTGTCCGCATAGTCAATGCAGTTGTTGATAATCTCAATCTTGATAATTTCAAGAAGCTTTATAAAGAAACGGGGCGCTCAGCTTATCATCCTAAAATGATGCTCA
>NZ_JABXJH010000044.1:0-44282 GCF_013373675.1 Bacteroides sp. L10-4 | reverse complement strand
ATCCGGTTTCTGATGTATAAAGTGTGGGGGCTAAACATATCTCACGGTCTTTATGACCATGGAAACATCGGTCTTATTCCACACTCTGATGTTGAAACTTTATGCAAAAATATAACGATTAAATAATATACAATGAAAACAGTATTAACTTTCGTCATTGCGATGATCTGCGTATTGCAAGACTTTGCGCAGACATCAGACCCATTAGATACGGCTCAGTTCTCAAGTCAAGAGGAAGCTCTGATTGGGACACTTTTATCTCTAATGGAAGATAAGAATGAGAATACACTGTGTAGAAACATTATAGGCAAAGTCGTAGATGAAAACAATTCGCCTCTCGACTTCGTGAATGTCGTGCTTCTCAAAGCCGATTCCACCTACATAGCCGGTACCGTTACCGATGAAAACGGCGGATTCCTTTTTGAGAAACCACAAGGCAATCCGAAATTCATAAGGCTTTCGTCAATAGCCTACTCAACCAAAACTATGGATATTCCGGCTACCGGGAATCTTGGAGTTATCCAATTAAATCCCGAAAGTGTGATGCTCGGTGAGGTTGTTGTGAAATCCAACCGTCCTGTTACTGCAATCAAAGGTGATGCTCTTGTTACCAATGTGGCAGGGTCGCAACTTGAACACGCCGGCACCGCCAATGACGTGCTTACACAAGTGCCTATGGTGCTTGGGCGTGACGGTAATTTCGAGGTATTTGGCAAAGGCTCTCCGGCTATTTATATAAATGGCCGTGAGGTACAAGACCTCGCACAACTATCGCAGTTAAATTCTGCCGACATAAAGAATGTGGAGGTAATTACCAATCCCGGTGCTAAATACGATGCCTCAGTCAAATCTGTAATCCGTATCCGTACTAAACGCCCGCATGGAGATGGCTTCAGCGGAACGTTCCGTGCACAAGGAGTTATGCAGAAATATTTCCGCACAGTGGATCAGGCTAATTTCAAATTTAGAACTGGCGGATTGGAGTTATTCGGTAATTTCGGATACATCGGAGGAAAATTCCAAAGCAGTAATAGAGTCGATATGTTGACTCAATCAACAACCGTGTGGAATCAACTTCTTACACAGGACGGTTCCATGAGAACAAATGAGTTTTTCGGCAAAGCCGGATTCTCCTATATGTTCAATGACAGCCATTCCATAGGTGCTTATTACTCCAATGGATTTACAAAGCAAAGATCTGAACACACCGGAATAAGCCGTGTGTTGGCAGACGGACAGCCCTATGACAATCTCTCAATGTATGGTCGTAGTAACAACAATACGTTACCCAAGCATCACGCCAATCTCTATTATAACGGAGAAATCGGGAAGTTCGGTATTGACTTCAACATGGATTATATGTGGCGAAAAAATCGCAACTCCATGTTTAATAATGAAACAAGCGACACCCAAAACAATTCCCTTGTAAATTCTCTCGGTGTAAGCAGAAGCCGAATGTTGGCTGAAAAACTTGTATTAAGCTATCCTTTTGGGAAAGGCGGTATTGAGTTCGGAGAGGAATACACATCATCGCGTTTCTCATCCGAATACAACACCGATGCTACTTTAATAGGCAACGCAGATTCAAGAGTTGACGAAAACAACATTGCCGGATTTGTGGAAATCGGCCAGACTTTCGGACAATTCAATTTAGGTGTTGGATTGCGGTATGAGCATGTAAGATTTGAATATCTCGAAAACGGACAAAAAAAGGAAGATCAGAGCAAAATATATAATAATCTGTTCCCCTCATTATCGCTGTCAACCATGATAAGAAACGTGCAGTTGTCAATGAGCTATACACATAAGACCCAACGGCCAAGCTATGCTGACCTTGACGGAACAGTGGATTATATCAACCGCTTTACCCTCGAAGGTGGTAATCCGTTCTTAAAGCCGGAGAAGATGCATTCTGTTGAACTTATGGGGGCATGGCGCCAATTCTTCGGGCAGATAACCTACACATATAAGAAAGACCCGATAATGAACACCACATATCCCTATGCGGATGATGCAGAGGTCAAACTTATAACGATGGCAAATTTCCCCAAGATACATAATCTTCAGGCATTTGTCGGCGCACAGTTTAAGGTGGGTGTATGGCAGCCTAAAATAAATGTCGGCATTATGAAACAGTGGCTTACCATAGATTATGCTGATGGTCGTAAGAGCCTTAACAACCCCATAGGACTTATGCAATTTCAGAATGCCATTCATCTTCCCTACGATATTTGGCTGAATGTAGATATGCAGTGGATGAGCGGCGGTAACGATGACAACATGAAACAATCCTCATCGTCGTATCTCAATGCCAAACTCTATAAAGCGTTCTTCAATAATCAGTTCAGTGTAACTTTGGAGGCCAACGACATCTTTAATAAGAGTAATCGTGATGCCACGTTGTTGAACAAGGATGTTACCATACATAAGTTCAATACGACAAACAACCGCACGTTCATGCTGACCCTGCAATACACCTTTAATTCTTCCCGTGACAGATATAGAGGACAAGGTGCCGGAACAAATGAGATGAACCGATTCTAAAAATAACATGAAAACTTTTATCATCTCATTCATCCTGTCTTTGGTCTGCGGAATAGCCTACGCAGAACCGCACTGTCAGGGGTTCAACAACTACGACAACGAAGTCACTATCGTCTTTACAGATGATAAGGCTGGTAGCCGGTACGAGGTAACGGATGTAAAACTCGTTACCTACGGCAAAGAATACTCCGCCACTTCTGTAACAGTAAGTGTCAAAGATGGTACTGCAACGGTAACACTTACCTTTCCCCATATCACCCAATTCTCTAATCCGAAAGTAACACTTCGGATTAACGGAAGGAAGAAAAGGTTTAAGGTGTGTCAATAGCATACTCCAAATCCTAATTAATATTTACAGAAAACAGCTATATTTCATGCAAGAAGACAGGCAACCCCGGCAGTGATTGTCGGGGTTGCCTGTCTTTAATAGGGTTATAGAGGATATTAGTGCATACCGCCCATTGAAAAGTCTCCGTTAAGATTCTTGCCTCGTTTCTTGGCTCTGAAAGCGGCAAGGGCTTCTGTCGGTGACATCTCCGGATGTCGGCGACGGAATTCCGGCCACGTTTCGCTGTCGCCCCCCCCGATACCGTACATGGGCCTTCTTCGGTGGGGGATTGGGATGCCCCTCCATATAGTCCGAAATTGTTGTGTCCTTGCGACTGTGCCGGAGCATCAGGATTTGTGCCATCGGCATACATCCATCGGGATTGCGGATGCAACGGTTTGTTCTTTGCAAGATGAGCCTTGATACTACCGAAACTGAAACGGCGGTCAATCTTAGAGGCAGGAAAACACTTGCCTTTGCAGATGAATGAAAGGCCTTGGATTTCCTCTGTGCCTCGGCGATACTTGTATTTTAACTCTACGCCGGAGGCTTTCAGGCTTGCTTCCAACTGTTCGAAGGTATGTATCTCGGAATCATGCCATGCGGTATTGACGGCATTGACGATTGCGATACGGTACTTATCAATCGTAGTAATGGTACGGGAGTAGTAATGATTTCTTTGGAAGAATATAATTCTTTGAAGGAGACCGAATATATCATGTCTTCTGAACAAACCATGAACGATATTCGTAAAGGAGAAGAAGACCTAAAGGCAGGCAGAGGAATAGAAGTAAACTTAGACGAACTATGAAATTGATATTTACTCCTATTGCCAAGGAACAGTGGTCATATTAGGAGAAGAATGATTCCGACATGACCAAACGCATTAAGAAACTGCTCGCAGATATATTGGAACATCCTTACACTGGCATAGGTAAACCTGAACCTCTCAAATATGAATTGGCAGGTAAATGGTCAAGGCGAATTAACTCAGAGCATAGACTTATTTATTCTGTGCATGATGATATGATAGTAATTTACATATTCTCCATGAAATATCACTATTCCAAGAAGTAACTATATTATCCCATCTTATTAATTAGAAGGACAGCTATTAAGTCGGGTGTCCTTTTTCTGTTTATACACTCCAATCAAATAAAGAGCAATCAAATCGAAGTCACATTCCTTTAATATATGGTAATAGCATCGTTCACATACAAATATTTTATTCGTAGACTACCGTTTTCGACAAAGAAACAACATTCTAAGAACAGGTATCTTTTTTACAAGAAAAATCCCATTATACCATAAACGCTTATAAAGCAATGCACACATTTGTATATCAAAGCCCTATTTTAGTTAGAGCCTGTTTAAATTTTATTCAGCATTCTTTTAAGAGTTCTTTTTGAGGATGTTTTTCTGTTTTAATGAAGAGCATAGCGGGCTATGTGACGAATAGAAACAGAAAAACAGACCGGAAAGAAGCTTGGGAAGAAGCTGAAAAAACTTTTTGAAGAAAATTTAAACAGGCTCTAATCAAATTATGTAAGTTTGCAAACGAATAAAAAGTTCCCTTTCCATGAACAATATCATTCATAAAATCAGGCAGATTTACCCGGTTTCTGATGAGGCACTGCAGGCGCTTCTGACAAATATGCAAGTAAGGTACTACCCTAAAGGTACTTATATAGTACGAGCGGGAGTGACAGACCGACTGGTATATTTCATTGAGGAAGGAGTCACCCGTTCCGTATTTCATCACGACGGACAAGATACCACCACTTGGTTCAGCCAGGAAGGTGATGTAACCTTCGGAATGGATTCACTATATTATCAACAGCCGTCAATAGAAAGTATTGAGACTCTTTCGGACTGCAAAATCTATACTATCCACATAAACAAGTTAAACGCTCTCTACGAAACATATATCGATATAGCCAACTGGGGCAGAATATTGCATCAGAACGTAAACAAAGAGCTCAGTCACATGTTTGCGGAAAGACTCCAACTGCCTCCCAAAGAGCGGTACGAACAATTTAACCACCGTTACCCCGGACTGATAAACCGGGTGAAGCTAAAATATGTGGCAGCCTTTCTGGGTATTTCCATTTATACCCTCAGCCGGATACGCGCAAAAAAATAGAAACTCGTCGTTCTTTTTTTGCTTTTAAGCAAAAGAACTTCGTTTCGCATGGCGTATCTTTGGCATCCGAAAACATTAACCAAACAATAGAAAAAACAGATGTCACACATTTCATCTTCTGCCTTCTCAGACACCAAAGCACACTATGACCTTCTCGACGGGCTCCGTGGCGTAGCAGCCTTAATGGTTATATGGTATCATATATTCGAAGGCTATGCTTTTGCCGGTGGTGGCATTATCGACACCTTCAACCACGGTTATTTAGCTGTAGATTTCTTCTTTATACTATCGGGATTCGTTATCGGGTATGCCTATGATGACCGTTGGGGCAGGAGCCTCACAATGAGAAACTTCTTTAAACGGCGCCTGATACGTCTCCATCCGATGGCCATTATGGGGGCCGTCCTAGGCACCATTACCTTCTGTCTTCAAGGATGTGTACAATGGGACGGAACACATATTGCCCTCTCCATGATTATGCTGTCCCTTCTTTGCACAATATTTTTTATTCCCGCAATGCCGGGTGCAGGTTATGAAGTCCGTGGCAATGGCGAAATGTTTCCTTTGAATGGTCCATGCTGGTCCTTGTTCTTTGAATATATAGGCAACATCCTTTATGCTTTATTTATCCACCGCTTATCAAACAAAGCCCTAACCGTACTGACAATATTGCTGGGAGTGGCATTGGCATCATTCGCCATTTTCGATGTCTCCGGATATGGAAATATGGGAGTGGGCTGGACACTGGACGGAATAAACTTTGGCGGCGGATTACTGAGGATGCTTTTTCCTTTCTCCATGGGCATGCTTTTGTCACGCAACTTCAAGCCTATCAAGGTGAAAGGTGCTTTCTGGATATGTGCCATCGCATTGGTCGCCTTGTTTTCAGTGCCCTACCTGGAAGGTGCAACACCGGTCTGTACAAATGGCATTTATGAAGCGTTCTGTGTAATCATCGCTTTTCCGGTTCTCGTCTGGTTAGGAGCTTCCGGTACCACAACAGACAAGAAATCAACCCGGATATGCAAATTCCTGGGAGATATATCCTATCCAATCTATGTGATACATTATCCATTCATGTACTTATTCTATGCATGGCTCATCAAGAACCAGCTCTTCACATTGGAACAGACCTGGCAGGTTGCCTTGTGTGTTTACGCATGGAACATATTATTGGCTTCTCTATGCCTGAAATTCTATGATGAACCGGTGCGGAAATATCTGGCCAAACGCTTCTTGAACAAGAAACGGTAAAATGGCTTCCTGCTTCCGTCACATTTTCATATTCATAATCTCCTCTTTTTACTTATTAGACGCGGAAATATGAAGGTTGATTGCAAAAATCTGCATTTTTTTCCTACATTATATCCCCAATAAGCAGTATCTTTGTCCCCGCATTTTTTACAACCACATAAAATTATAATGAAAACAATAGTAAATGTTCCCTCCCGACAGAACACCATGCGCGAACTGCGGGATTATCTGATGATTGCTCTGGGTATGGTCTTATATGGTATCGGTTGGACAGTCTTCCTGCTTCCCAACGATATTACTACCGGTGGCGTACCGGGCATTGCATCCATCGTATATTTTGCCACTGGATTTCCCGTCCAATATACGTACTTCGCCATCAACTTTATACTTCTATTGCTTGCCCTACGTGTGTTGGGATGGAAGTTCAGCGTAAAGACAATCTTTGCCGTATTCACCCTGACCTTTTTCCTTTCCATTATCCAGAAACTGACCGAGGGTGTTGTCCTCCTACACGACCAACCCTTCATGGCTTGTGTCATCGGTGCTTCCTTCTGTGGTAGCGGCATCGGCATCGCCTTTTCCAACAACGGCAGTACCGGCGGCACGGACATCATTGCCGCCGTAATCAACAAATACCGCGACATCACGCTGGGCAGAGTCATGCTGATATGTGACCTTATCATCATCTCGTCCAGCTACTTTGTTCTGAAAGACTGGGAAAAGGTGGTGTACGGCTACGTTACTCTATACATATGCAGCTTCGTGCTCGACCAAGTGGTGAATAGTGCCCGCCAGTCCGTACAATTCTTCATCATCAGCGATAAATATGAAGAGATAGCCAAGCACATCCAGGTATATCCCCATAGAGGTGCAACGGTCATCAACGCTTCGGGTTTCTATACAGGAAAAGAGATAAAAATGCTATTCGTGCTGGCCAAGAAACGGGAGTCCACCATCATCTTCCGGCTCATAAAAGACATAGACCCCAATGCTTTTGTATCACAAAGTGCAGTCATCGGAGTCTATGGAGAAGGATTCGACAAAATCAAAGTGAAGTAGAGGACTTCTCAAACTTCCCTTGATTCCAAGTATAAACAATAAAACGGCGGACAAACGGTTTCAGTTTCTCCGCCGCTTCTTTACCCATATAATCGGTCGTGGTAAAAGTAAATGTCAACGTGGCGTCCTCCGCAGAAAGGTCTGCTTTCATCAGCAACATGTCGGCCTGGCGACGGGCATCCTGATACTCATAGACATCCACTGTATCCGAGGCCTCAGCGATAAAATCATCCAGAACGGGCAATGCCGGCAAATAGGACGAAGCTGTCAGCTCCTTCCAGTCTGTGTTATAGAACTTGACATGGCTGTCGCAGGCCGGAGCACAAACCGTAGCAACCACACAAATCACCTTCGTACTATCGCTAGTAGGCAAGAGCTTCATCTGCCATGACCCTTGGGGCGTCATCTTCACATGTATATAGTCTGGAGAAAGCTTCGTCATTTCCGATTTACCACCAAGGCTGTTGGTCACCTCGGCTTTCATCTTACTTTCCAGAAAGTCTATAAAATCCGCACGGTTCACGGCACTAAGCAACGGACATATAGAATCCGGCATATTCTTAAAACACGTCTTGGCTTCCTGGGCCTGCAAATATCCCCATCCGATGAAAGCCAAAAACAAAAAAGCACTCAGTTTTCTTATCATAACATTTTAATCATTTCTTCAAGGAAACGGGCATCTGTTTTATCAAAACTGCCCAAATCGTCACTGTCAATATCCAATACCCCCCACACTTCACCGTCCTCACGCTTCAGCGGAACCACAATCTCCGAACGCGACAGCGAGCTGCAGGCTATATGTCCGGGAAATGCATCCACATCGGGCACAACCAATGTCTCGGCTCTATCCCATGCCGTTCCGCAAACACCCCGACCTTTCCTGATGCGTGTACAAGCTATCGGTCCCTGAAAAGGTCCCAACACCAGTTCCTCCCCTTTCACCAGATAGAATCCTACCCAGAAGAAACGGAAAGTCTCTTTCAATGCCGCCGAAACATTTGCCAGATTAGCTATCAAGTCATCTTCACCTGCCAGCAGGTTTTTCAGCTGAGGAAGCAGGGCTCGATATTTCTCAGCCTTGCTACCAGCATTTATATATAAGTCTTCTGCCATATATTTCTTGTCTATTTACTCCCCAAATATAGGAAGAACATTCCAATCAACACCAAAATGAGGTCGACAGCCTTGCTTTTTAAATTCTTTTCACGGAAGAAAAGCGCACCGAAAAGGAAGGAAACCACAACGCTACCACGACGCACCATCGAAACGATGGAAATCATGGAGTCCTCATAGCTCAGGGCATAAAAATAGACAAAGTCTGCCGCACAGAGGAAAATGGAGATGCAGATAATGGTCCAGTCCCAACGAAACGGAGTGCTTTCTTTTCGTTTGGGGTACCACAACAGCAGGATAATGGGGCACATGATAAAGACTTGGTAGACATTATACCACGACTGCACCAGCATCGGATTGAGCTGCTTCATCAGGTATTTGTCATACAGCCCGCTGACAGCTCCGGCAACGGCCGCCAGCACGATGAAAAGAATCCATTTGTTATGCTTGAAATCTATTCCCTCTTTCTTGCCTGAACGGCTCAACATGAAGAAGGACGCTATGGCAAGCAGCACGCCAATCCATTGATAAAGGTTCAAGCGTTCGCCAAACATAAGCATGGCACCTAACAGCACCATTACGGGCCGCGTCGCATTAATCGGTCCCACGATAGTCAGCGGCAGATGCTTCATCCCGAAATATCCTAATATCCAGGAAGAAAGCACGATGAGCGACTTGACAACAATAAACTTATGTACCTCCCACCCCACCACGGGGACATCAAACATCGTGCCTCCCAACACCGACGGCGCAAAGGCAGATACCAAAATGAAAGGAAGAAATATAAGGCTTGAGAATAACGTGTTCAGAAAAAGCACCGGCAGTACGGCATTGTCACGCAGCGACTTCTTCTTGAAGACATCGTAAAATCCCAGCAAGGCGGCAGAGAGGAAAGCAAGTAATAACCACATTTTTAATTGGAAATTGATAGTTAATAGTTGAGAATTGATAGTTGAAAATGAAGAACGGGAAGATATATGCAATATTTAATCCTCAATCCTTCATTTCCCGTTCTTCATTTAAGAACAGCCCTTCCGGATAGGCTACGTCCACCAAAAACAATGCATTTCCGGGAACGGAAGTTCCTGCGCGGCAACGGTTCTTCTGCTCGATGACGCGTCGGAACCCTTCGACGGAAAGTTTTCCACGACCCACCTCGAGCAAAGTGCCGACAATAGCACGTACCATGTTGCGCAGGAAACGGTCGGCCTGGATGGTAAAAACCCAGGTCACATCGTCTACCCGAGTCCAGGAAGCATACATAATCTTGCAATTATTGGTTTTGACATCGGTATGGAGTTTGCTGAAGCTGGTAAAGTCCGTATAGTCAAACAAGGTTCGGGCCGCCTCATTCATCCGCTCAAAGTCCGGTGTTTGGAACAGACGGCAACGATATTGGCGATTGAAAGGAGACTTGGCGGTAGTGACATAATACTTATACATACGTGCAGTTGCATCAAAGCGTGCATGTGCCTCCGGTATCACCGCCCGCAAGCGATACACAGAAATATCGGGAGGAAGCAGGCGATTCAGCTTATCCGTCATAAAAACAGTGTCCAGAGGAGAATCACTGTCAAAGTGAGCTACCATCAATGAGGCATGCACCCCGGCGTCGGTACGCCCCGCTCCCACTACTTCCACCTCGCGACGCAGCAAGGTACTCAGCGCCTTCATCAAACACTCCTGCACACTCGCACCATTCGGCTGGATTTGCCAGCCGTGATAAGCGGTACCATCATAAGCCAAGTATATAAAATATCGTTGCACGGTCTTTTTTGTGTGCAAAGATAGTGCAAACCGAATACAGAACTTTCATGCTCGCATGAAAAAGTTATGCTGAAGTGCAGCCTATATTCGCTTTTTCAGCAAAGATAGTGCCAATTTAAAAACGTTTGAATTATCTTTGCAAGGTTTTCACCACGGATTACACAGATTAACGCAGATTTTTCACAGACGTAGTACATTTATAAGATGAGATATTCTTCCAGAATCCTACCTATACTGATAATTGCCGCAGCTGCCGCAACATTCACCTTTGCCGGCTGTAAGAAGAAGGACACGTCGCTCAAGTTGAACGAACCACGCAACATTCGGGGCGTTGTCAGTTACAAACGCTCGTTCGGAGACTTGAATGAGAAACATCTCAATGCAGCCCAAGCCATCGGCATACGTGTGCTTTCCTCCCGCGAGGAAGCAGAAAAGATGAAGGAGCAACTGCAACCTATCACGACAAACGAGCTCTATGCCGTGGATTCACTGACGCATTCCATCCCTTATCTCATTCCGGGCGCAGCCAGCCTGCTGGACACCATCGGACGCAACTTCCTTGATTCACTGACCTCCAAGGGGCTTAATCCAAACAAGATAATTGTGACTTCCGTACTTCGCACCCAGAACGATGTAAAACGCCTGCGCCGCCGCAACCGCAATGCTTCTCCAAACTCGGCACATTTCTACGGAACGACATTCGATGTCAGCTGGAAGCGCTTTCAGAAAATAGAAGACGAGGATGGGCGTCCTTTGCAGGATGTCAGCGCAGATACCTTAAAACTGGTTCTTTCGGAAGTGCTTCGTGACCTGCGGAAAGCCGACAAATGCTACATCAAATACGAGTTGAAGCAAGGATGCTTCCACATTACGACAAGAGGGAAATAAGCAGATAAGTGTTATTACACTTATCTCTTTATTCTTCCAACATCTTCCACGCCAGCGGCAGGCAGGCAACCATATCCCCTGCCGTCATCGCCACTGCCCCCTGCTTCTTGCAGGCAATATCTCCTGCCAGTCCGTGCACATACGTGGCCAGGCAGGCTGCCTTTTCCGGCTCATAGCCTTGGGCAAGCAGTGCAAGCACTACTCCCGTCAGCACATCACCGCTACCTCCCGTTGCCATACCCGGATTGCCGGTAGGGTTGAAAAAGCATTTCCCGGCAGAAGTGACAATGGCAGAATAAGCGCCTTTCAAGATGATGTGCACTCCGGCACTCTTCGCCAGCTCGCGAGCCTTCACCAGGCGTTCGTACGAATTCTGGCATTTGCCTACAAGACGCTCCAGCTCCTTGGGGTGCGGAGTCAGAATGCTCCCTTTGGGCAGACGCCCTATATAGTTGCGCTTCTCGCCCAGCAAGTTCAGGGCATCAGCATCTACCACCATCGGAGTCTGGCATATATCTATCTGCTCCAACAGAGCCGCTTCGGTTTCTGCCGCCTTTCCCAGTCCCGGGCCTATCCCTATGGCCTGATAATCATCCGTATCGGTGGCGGCGGCAAAGCAAGTGTCGCTGATGTCCAGCTCCGTCATGGCTTCGGGCACGGAAGTCTGCACAATGAAGTTGTTGCAGAACGGAACATGCACCGTCAGCACCCCCACACCCGAACGCAGGCAGGCGCGTGCGGCAAGCACCGAGGCCCCCGCCATTCCCTGCGAACCGGCTATCAGCAATGCGCGTCCGAAGTTCCCTTTATGGGCAAACCGACTGCGCGGCTTCAGCAAAGCAGACACGTCTTCATGCTCTAGCAGACAGAAGTCCGTTTCCATGTCATGTATGGCATCCTTGCTGAGCCCGATGTCCAGCAACTGCCATTCGCCCACATACGGTTCATTCTCGGCAAAGAGAAATGCCAGTTTCGGGAGTTGTAGGCTTAGCGTCAGATGGGCGTGGACGATATTCGTCTGTATATTATAGGTATTGTCCTCGCCCATCAGTCCCGACGGGATATCAATGGCTACCACCGTGGCGGGCGAGGCATTGATGTACTTCACTACGGCTGCAAAACCGCCACTCAGAGCCTTGTCCAGACCACTTCCGAAAAGGCCGTCTATCACCACGTGCCCTGCTGTCAATGTGGGAGGCACGAACTGGGTCGTCACTTCGTGAAACTCCACACCCGTCACGCCGCACAACCGTTCCTTGTTCGTCTCACAGTCCTGCGAAAGCGTCCCTTTCGTATTGAAGAGATACACCTCGAGCCGGTATCCCTTCGCTGCCAACAGCCGCGAGAGGGCAAGCGCGTCGCCACCGTTGTTCCCCGGTCCGGCAAAGACCGTAAATGGCGTGTCCGGCTCCCAGCGTTCCTCAATGGCTTCCGCCAATGCGTGTGAGGCACGTTCCATCAAGTCGATGGAAGAAATCGGTTCATTCTCTATGGTATTTGCATCCAGTTGCTTGATGCTTGCAGTAGGAAATATCTTCATAACAGAATTATCTGAGTTTTAAATTATAGAGCAAAGATAGAGCTTTGATTTCAACTATACAAAGAGAAGGCGTTTTTTATCAAGTTATTTGTGCTGTCACGGAGAAGGGTCCTCCGCATTATCAGGAAGCCATTAATCCTATGTTTGTGCCATCGCATTGGCAAAGTTGTGCCATCGCATTGGCAAAGTTGTGCCATCGTATTGGCACAAACTTGTGTTCCCTATCGGATTTGATAAATTAATTATCTCCGCCAATTTAAGAAAATAATGACTATTTTTGCACTTTCAATATCATAAAAACGAAAAACAATAAGAATATACACTATGAGTACATCCCGACATCCCAAAGGTCTTTACCTTATCTTCGCCACCAGCACGGCAGAGCGTTTCAGTTACTACGGCATGCGTGCCATCTTCATCCTGTTTCTCACCCAGGCACTTCTTTTCGACAAGGAGCACGCCGCCTCCATCTACGGCAGCTACACCGGACTGGTCTATCTGACACCTTTGATTGGCGGCTACATTGCTGACAAATACTGGGGCATCCGCCGTTCTGTCTTCTGGGGAGCGATGATGATGGCAATCGGCCAGTTCCTGATGTTCGCCAGCGCCTCGATGCTGGAGGCACGTGAGCTTTCGCATTGGCTGATGTACGGCGGACTGACTTTCCTTATATTGGGCAACGGCTGCTTCAAGCCCACCGTCTCCTCCCTGGTGGGGCAGCTCTACGAGCCGGGTGACAAACGGCTGGATTCCGCCTACACCATCTTCTATATGGGTGTCAACGTGGGTTCCTTCCTCGCCCCGCTGGTCTGCGGCTATTTTGGAGAGACGGGCAACCCTCACGACTTCCGATGGGGATTCCTCATTGCCGCCATCGTCACCGTGCTGACAATTGCCCTCTTCGAAACCCAAAAGAACAAGTACCTCATCGGCCCCGACGGCCAACCTCTCGGCATCATCCCCGATGCCCGCAAGGAGCAGCCTCAGGCAGACAACACTGCCCGGAAGAGTGCCCCCGCCAACGGCCGGAGCGCACGCAACTACCTACTGCTTTCCCTACTCGCCATCGCGCTTGCCGGTTTCTTCTACTGGTGCTTCGGGGGCGACTGGATAAGCATCGGCATCTTCACCGCCTGCATCGTGTTTCCCGTCAGCATCCTGCTGGAAGGCTCGCTCACCAAGACGGAGCGCGACCGCATCTTTGTCATCTACATCATCGCCTTCTTCGTCATTTTCTTCTGGGCAGCCTACGAACAGGCAGGTGCCTCGCTCACGCTTTTCGCCTCCGAACAGACCGACCGCGTCATCCTGGGGTGGGAAATGCCCGCCTCCTGGATTCAGTCCTTCAATCCCTTCTTTGTGGTGATACTTGCCGCCATCATGCCGGGTGTATGGGGTGCTTTGGGCAAGCGGGGCATGGAGCCCGCCTCGCCTACCAAGCAAGCCATCGGTCTGCTACTACTTTCACTGGGCTATCTCGTCATCTGCTTTGGGGTGAAAGATGTGCAGCCGGGCATCAAAGTGAGCCTCATCTGGCTGACGGGGCTCTACTTTATCCACACCATGGGCGAAATCTGTCTCTCGCCCATCGGGCTCTCTATGGTGAATAAGCTCACCCCCATCCGCTTCGCCTCGCTGATGATGGGGATATGGTATCTCTCCACTGCCACTGCCAATAAGTTTGCAGGCACGCTGAGCGGGCTCTATCCCGAAGCCGGAAAGGTAAAGACACTGCTGGGCTATCACATCGAGACGATGTACGATTTCTTCATGGTGTTTGTCGTCATGTCTGCCACAGCATCGCTTATCCTCTTCCTGCTTTCAAAGAAATTGCAGAAGATGATGCATGGAGTGGAATAAAAATCGTATTTTTGCCCCAACTTTCTAAAAACATCCCATCTATGGATACCATACAAATAAAAGACAAAATGTTCACAGTCTCTATCAAAGAGCAGGACATACTGAAAGAAGTAACCCGTGTAGCGAACGAAATCAACCGCGACCTGGCGGGAAAGAATCCTCTATTCCTCAGCGTACTGAACGGTTCATTCATGTTTACCGCCGATTTGTTGAAACGAATCACAATACCCTGCGAAATTTCGTTTGTCAAATTGGCATCCTATCAAGGAGTATCCTCTACTGGGGTAATTAAGGAAGTAATAGGCATCAATGAAGACCTCACAGACCGCACAGTGGTCATTGTAGAAGACATCGTAGATACGGGTCTCACTATGCAGCGCCTACTGGACACCCTTGGTACCCGCAGTCCCAAGGAGATTCATATTGCCTCCCTGCTGGTGAAACCGGATAAGCTGAAAGTCGATTTGAACATAGAATATGTGGCCATGAATATTCCGAACGACTTCATCGTGGGTTACGGGTTGGATTATGACGGCTTCGGACGTAACTATCCAGACATTTATACAGTAGTAGACTGATACAGACATAATATAGTAAATCATTAAATAATAACTAAGCAAATGTTGAACATTGTAATTTTCGGTGCTCCCGGTTCAGGTAAGGGAACGCAAAGTGAAAAGATTGTAGAAAAGTATGGCATCAACCACATCTCCACCGGAGACGTGCTCCGTGCAGAAATGAAGAATGGTACAGAACTGGGCAAGACTGCCAAAGGCTACATCGACCAAGGTCAACTGATTCCCGATGAGTTGATGATTGATATCCTGGCAAGCGTATTCGACAGTTTCAAGGATAGTAAAGGTGTGATTTTCGATGGCTTCCCCAGAACAATCGCCCAGGCCGAAGCATTGAAGAAGATGCTCGCCGAACGCGGACAAGAAGTCAGCGTAATGCTCGACCTCGACGTACCCGAGGAAGAACTGATGAAACGCCTCATCAAACGCGGACAAGAATCAGGACGTGCAGACGACAACGAAGAGACAATCAAGAAGCGTCTGGTGGTATATCACTCGCAGACAGCTCCGCTGATTGACTGGTACAAGCAAGAAGGCAAATATCAACACATCCAGGGCCTCGGCGTATTGGAAGAAATCTTTGCCGATGTTTGCAAGGCTATTGACGCAGTAAAATAACAATAAAACTGAATATGGCTGAATCGAATTTTGTTGACTACGTAAAAATATATTGCCGCTCCGGAAAGGGCGGACGAGGTTCTACGCATATGCGGCGTGAGAAATACATACCCAACGGAGGCCCCGACGGAGGTGACGGAGGACGAGGAGGCCATGTCATCTTGCGCGGTAACCGCAACTACTGGACGCTACTCCATCTGAAGTATGACCGCCACATCCTGGCAGGTCACGGAGAATCCGGCTCCAAAAACCGAAGCTTCGGCAAGGACGGAGCAGACAAGGTGATTGAAGTGCCCTGCGGCACGGTGGTGTACAACGCCGAAACGGGTGAATATATCTGCGACGTCACCGAGCACGAACAAGAAGTCATCTTGCTGAAAGGCGGACGCGGAGGTCTGGGCAACTGGCACTTCAAAACCGCCACACGCCAGGCTCCCCGTTTTGCACAACCCGGCGAACCGATGCAGGAGCTGACGGTAATCATGGAACTGAAGTTGCTGGCAGACGTCGGTCTGGTAGGTTTTCCCAATGCAGGAAAATCCACTTTACTGGCATCCGTTTCTGCGGCAAAGCCCAAAATCGCCAATTATCCGTTTACGACACTGGAGCCTAATCTGGGCATCGTGTCCTATCGCGACAGCAAATCGTTTGTAATGGCGGACATTCCCGGCATCATCGAAGGGGCCAGTGCGGGCAAAGGATTGGGATTGCGCTTCTTGCGACACATCGAGCGCAACTCCTTGTTGCTGTTCATGGTACCTGCCGACAGCGACGACATCCGCAAGGAGTACGACATACTCTTGAACGAGCTTCGCACCTTCAACCCCGAAATGCTGGACAAACAGAGGGTGCTTGCCGTCACCAAATGCGACATGCTCGACCAGGAACTGATGGATGAAATAGAACCGACACTCCCCGAAGGAATTCCGCATATATTCATCTCTGCTGTCTCCGGCATGGGCATCCCGGTGCTGAAAGACATCCTTTGGGAAGAGCTGAACAAGGAAAGCAATAAGATAGAAGGCAAAGTAGACAGCATTGCCCACCGCGCCAAAGACCTCAGCCACCTGCAGGAAGAATTGAAGGAAGAGGGTGAGGACGAAGACCTCAGCTATGAATACGTCAACGATGATGAGGACATAGAAGACCTCGAGGACTTTGAATACGAAGAAGATTGGGAGGAAGACAAAAAATGATTCCTCTTACTGAAGATAGGAGAATGTTGGGATATGAGCTGCTTGCCTCATATCCCGGCATTTCTTGTTTTGTAACCACCCGCCGCGGAGGATGCAGTGAGGGCAACTATGCCTCCCTCAACTGTACGCCTTATACCGGAGATGATGCTGAAGCTGTGCGCCGCAATCAGGAAATAGTATGTTCTTCGCTGCCCCGGCGTCCCAAAGAACTGGTCATCCCGTTTCAGACCCACGGGACAGAGGCACTTGTCATTGATGAAACCTATCTGCAAGCAACAGCAGAAGAACGCCACTCCATGTTGCAAGGCATTGATGCACTGATAACCCATGAACCGGGTTACTGCATCTGTATCTCTACGGCAGACTGCATTCCCATCCTGCTCTACGACCGGAAGAATGCCGTGATAGCTGCTGTTCATGCCGGATGGCGGGGCACAGTGAATTATATCCTCGGCCACACGCTCGACAAGATGCGTGCCTGCTATGGCACAGAGGGTAAAGAAGTGATAGCCTGCATCGGCCCCGGCATCTCTCTTTCTGCCTTTGAGATAGGCGACGAAGTCTATGAAGCATTCCGTAAGAACGGTTTTCAGATGGATTACATCTCCGAATGGAAACCCGACACCCACAAATACCATATCGACCTATGGGCCGCCAACCGACTGCAATTGCTGGACTTCGGAGTACCTGCCTCACAAGTAGAGACAGCCAATATATGTACTTTTACCCAATATGAAGAGTTTTTCTCGGCACGCCGGATGGGTATCAGATCCGGAAGGATGTTATCGGGAATCATGTTGACCTATTCAAACGGATTGTATTAATGTATCATATCACACTTTCTAAAGATATCAAGCAAAATTGCCCCGAATTCCGCGGTGCAGCCGTATTTGCAGAAGTGACAAATACCGCATATTGTGAAGGGTTGTGGCAGGAAATCGCAACTTTCACCCATGAGCTAAGAGCACGTGAAACAACGGACAGCATCAAGTATCAACCCGTCATTGCCGCCACACGCGAGGCCTACAAGCGTTGCGGAAAGGACCCCAGCCGCTACCGTCCCTCTGCCGAAGCCCTGCGCAGACGGTTGCTGCGCGGACTGGAACTTTATCAGATTGACACGCTGGTAGACCTTATCAACCTTGTTTCCCTACGCACGGGCCACTCTATCGGCGGATTTGATGCCGACAAGATACAAGGAACCGACCTTGAGCTGGGTATAGGACGTGCCGAGGAATCGTTCGAGGGTATAGGCCGCGGCATGCTGAACATAGAAGGGCTACCCGTCTACCGCGACCGTATAGGCGGTATCGGTACCCCGACCAGCGACCACGAACGCACCAAGATGGGACTGGAAACCCGTCATATCCTTGCCATTGTCAACGGTTACAACGGTCAGGAAGGACTGGCAGAAGCCGCCGAAATGATACTGCACCTACTAGAGAAATACGCTTCCGCCACCGGTGGAACCATACAATATTTTGAATAAGACCATCCCATGAGAAACCATATTCTTGCCTGCTGTCTGCTGCTGCTCCCTCTCGATGCCACGGCACAAGAAAAGAAAAACAGCTTTTCCGCCATGGAAATCAACCACGTCCGCGTCACCACCCCCGGACTGTTCTCGCAACGAAACGAAATAGAACTCCCCTTGGAAACCATATTGGATAGCGAATACTCCTTTCCCCTGCCCGGCGGAAAAGTCATCTCCCCCTACGGACGGGGAAGGGGAAGGCACAGCGGCATCGACATCAAGACCCACGCCAAAGACACCATACGGAGCGCTTTCAACGGAGTGGTACGCATGTCCAAGCACTACAGCGCATACGGCAACGTGATAGTCGTGCGCCACTCCTTCGGGCTGGAAACCATCTATAGCCATAACTCCAAAAACCTGGTACACAGCGGAGATACCGTCAAAGCCGGACAACCCATCGCCCTGCTTGGACGTACGGGACGCGCCACCACCGAACACCTCCACTTTGAGACTCGCGTCAATGGCCAGCACTTCGACCCCAACTTCATCTTCGACATGAAGAAACAAACCCTTCACAGGCAACGCATCAGCTGCCTGAAAACCGGAAACAAGATTGTCGTGAAACCATTGCCCACCATCTACCCGAAGCCCTTGGAAAAAAAATACCCAATGGAACTATTTAAGTATCCAAACGTTTCACTACATTTGCAAAACGTTTCACTAAAAGAACGAATTGAACTTTAAAGCATATCAATGATAGAAAAACTGATTGTTCTTGAAGATATTGATCCGGTAATATTCTACGGCGTAAACAACGCCAACATGCAACTGATAAAAGCTTTGTACCCCAAACTTCGTATCGTTGCCCGTGGCAATGTCATCAAAGTATTGGGTGATGAGGAGGAAATGTGTGCATTCGAGGAGAACATCACCAAACTGGAAAAATACTGTGCCGAGTACAACTCTTTAAAAGAAGAGGCCATTATCGACATCATCAAAGGCAATGCCCCGCAGGCCGAGAAATCGGGCAATGTCATCGTATTCAGCGTAACCGGAAAGCCTATTATACCACGTAGCGAAAACCAGCTGAAACTGGTGGAAGCCTTTGCCAAAAACGACATGCTGTTTGCCATCGGTCCTGCCGGTTCCGGAAAGACCTATACCGCCATCGCACTTGCCGTGCGGGCACTAAAAAATAAAGAAATCAAGAAAATCATCCTCAGCCGCCCTGCCGTAGAAGCCGGAGAAAAGCTCGGCTTCCTGCCCGGTGACATGAAAGACAAGATAGACCCGTATCTGCAACCCCTCTACGATGCCCTGCAGGACATGATACCTGCCGCCAAGCTGAAAGAGTACATGGAGCTGAACGTCATCCAGATTGCCCCCCTCGCCTTTATGCGCGGACGCACACTGAACGATGCCGTCGTCATTCTGGACGAAGCGCAGAACACCACTACCCAGCAGATCAAGATGTTCCTCACCCGCATGGGTATGAACACCAAAATGATTGTAACGGGAGACATGACGCAGATTGACTTGCCTTCTTCCCAGACTTCGGGTCTGGTACAGGCATTGAAGATTCTGAAAGGTGTAAAAGGCATCAGCTTTGTGGAACTGAACAAGAAGGACATCGTGCGCCATAAGCTTGTCACCCAAATTGTGGAGGCCTACGAGAAGTTCGACAAAGAAGCGAAAGCAGAGCGTGAAAGGCATAAGACCGAACAAACCGACAAAAGGATTGAACAGAAACAGTAAATTCTCAAATCGTAAATATTACAAAGATGAAAGCATTAACAGCAACTGAATTTAACTTTCCCGGACAGAAAAGCGTGTACCACGGAAAAGTTCGCGATGTGTACAACATCAACGGTGAAAAACTGGTCATGGTAGCTACCGACCGTATCTCAGCCTTCGACGTAGTATTACCCAAAGGCATTCCCTTCAAGGGACAAATGCTGAACCAGATTGCAGCCAAGTTCCTGGATGCCACTACCGACATCTGTCCCAACTGGAAAATGGCTACTCCCGATCCGATGGTGACGGTAGGTGTGATGTGCGAAGGTTTCCCCGTAGAAATGATTGTACGCGGTTACCTCTGTGGCAGTGCATGGCGTGCTTACAAAAGCGGCGTGCGTGAAATCTGCGGTGTGAAGCTTCCCGAAGGAATGAAGGAAAACCAGAAATTCCCCGAGCCCATCATCACCCCGACCACTAAAGCCGAGATTGGCGAACACGATGCCGACATCTCCAAAGAAGAAATCCTGGCACAAGGTCTTGCCACACCCGAAGAATATGACGTATTGGAAAAATATACCATGGCCCTCTTCAAACGCGGCACCGAGATTGCAGCGGAACGCGGATTGATTCTGGTAGACACCAAATACGAATTCGGCAAGCACGATGGCAAGATTTACCTGATGGACGAAATCCATACCCCCGACTCCAGCCGCTACTTCTACTCCGAAGGCTACGAAGAACGTTTTGCCAACGGCGAACCGCAGAAGCAACTTTCCAAGGAATTCGTACGCGAATGGCTGATGGAAAACGGCTTCCAGGGTAAGGAAGGACAGCAGGTACCGGAAATGACAGACGAAATCGTTACTTCAATCAGCGAACGTTATATCGAACTGTACGAGCATATCACCGGCGAGAAGTTCGTAAAGGAAGATACCAGCAACATTGCCGAACGCATTGAAAAGAATGTAACAGAATACTTAAATAAGTGATAAATATCCTAGTGACAAGTGATTAATAGATTTATTAATCACTTGTCACTTATCACTAAACTCTATCAACATGGATTATCCCCAGGAACATATCAAGCCCTACGGTAAGGATGGAAAGAAGAGTGAACAGATAGAGGAAATGTTCGACAACATTGCCCCTGCTTATGACAAGCTGAACCATACCCTTTCATTAGGCATCGACCGCAGTTGGCGCCGGAAAGCAATCAATTGGTTAAAGCCTTTCCAGCCGAAGCGCATCATGGACGTAGCCACCGGTACAGGTGACTTTGCCATTCTGGCCTGCCGCGAGTTGCAACCTGACGAACTGATAGGCACCGACATCTCAGAGGGAATGATGGACGTGGGACGTAATAAAGTAAAACAGGCGCACCTCTCGGACCGAATCACCTTTGCCCGGGAAGATTGCACCTCTCTCTCATTTGCCGATGACACGTTCGATGCTGTAACCGTAGCGTTCGGTATCCGCAACTTCGAAGGGCTGGACAAAGGGTTGGCAGAAATGTGCCGCGTGCTGAAAGCCGGAGGACATCTCGTCATTCTGGAACTCTCCACACCGGACCGTTTTCCTATGAAACAACTTTTCACCATCTACTCCAAAGTAGTCATCCCCCTACTTGGCAAATGCCTGTCAAAGGACAATAGTGCTTACACCTACCTGCCCCAAAGCATCCGTGCTTTCCCGCAAGGCGAAGTGATGCAGGAAGTTATTCGCAAAGCAGGTTTCAGTCAGGTTAATTTCCGCAGACTGACATTCGGTATATGCACTCTTTATACTGCGACCAAATAGAGTGATAAAGTGATATCACCTATCACATTACCGCTCTACCACCTTGATATATAGTATTATTAACGTTAGCACACTAAGAGAATTATGCAGAAATACGGTTTAATAGGCTATCCGCTGAGACATTCGTTTTCCATCGGATATTTCAATGAAAAGTTCAAATCGGAGAATATCGACGCTGAATATGTAAACTTTGAGATACCCAGTATCAATGACTTTATGGAAGTCATTGAGGAAAATCCCAACCTCTGCGGACTTAATGTGACCATCCCGTACAAGGAGCAGGTCATTCCCTTTCTTGACGAACTGGACAAAGACACCGCAAAGATCGGTGCAGTGAACGTCATCAAAATCATCCGCCTGCCGAGGGGAAAAGTAAAGCTTGTCGGCTACAACTCGGATATCATAGGATTTACACAGTCTATTGAGCCTTTGCTGCAACCCCATCACAAGAAGGCGCTGATTCTGGGCACAGGCGGTGCATCCAAAGCCGTCTATCGCGGACTGGCCAACCTAGGCATCGAAAGCGTATTCGTATCGCGCACGAAAAAGGAATCCTCTTACCTCACTTATGACGAACTGACACCGGAAATCATGCAGGAATATACAGTCATCGTAAACTGTACGCCTGTAGGCATGTATCCCAAAGTAGATTTCTGCCCCGACATCCCTTATGAACAACTGACCCCAAACCATTTGCTCTACGATTTGTTATATAATCCAAACGAAACACTCTTCATGAAGAAAGGCCAGGCACAAGGAGCCGTCACTAAAAACGGACTGGAGATGTTGCTGCTGCAAGCCTTTGCTGCATGGGAAATTTGGAATAGATAATGAAGAAAACCATCAAATATTCAATTCTCGGTCTGGCTGCCCTCTGCACCTTGCTGTTGTGCGGAGGGTACTATATGCTAGGATATGCCCTGAAGCCCGAAGAACTGGTGACACGAAGCCGCGACATCGCCTCATCCTACGAACTCATGTACGAACACTATCCCGAACTGCAACCGTGGATGGACAGCCTGATGACCGTAGGAGCACTGAAGGACTTCTACATCGAGAACGACCGTGGAGAGACACTACATGCGCTCTATGTTGCAGCCGCCCTCCCCACCGACAAAACGGCAGTCATCGTACATGGATATACGGACAATGCCGTACGCATGCTGATGATAGGCTATTTGTACAGCAAGGAGATGGGTTTCAACATCCTGCTTCCCGACCTTTACGGACACGGAATGAGCGAAGGAACCCATGTACAGATGGGCTGGAAAGACCGACTTGACGTGTTGCAATGGACTGAAACCGCCGATGAGCTTTTCGGGCGCAGCCATGCAGACAGCATATCATCCCGCAGTACAAAGATGGTAGTACACGGCATCTCCATGGGAGCCGCCACCACCATGATGGTATCCGGCGAAGTAGAACATGGCCAATACCAACAGCCTTTCATCAAGTGTTTTGTGGAAGACTGCGGCTATACAAGCGTATGGGACGAGTTTCGCGGAGAATTGAAAGAACAGTTCGGACTGCCTCCTTTCCCCCTACTGCATACAGCAAGCTGGCTCTCTCGGCAGGAGTACGGATGGGACTTCCGTGAAGCTTCTGCCTTGGAGCAAGTAAAGAAATGCACTTTGCCCATGCTCTTCATCCACGGTGATGCCGACACCTTTGTGCCGACGTGGATGGTTTATCCCCTCTACGAAGCCAAGCCTGAACCCAAAGAATTATGGATTGTACCCGGTGCCACGCATGCCATGTCTTACAAGGATTATCCGCAGGAATACACCGAGCATGTAAAGAAATTCGTAGGGAAATACATTCATTGATGTGATTTTGCCTATCTTGGCCACAACAAATATTAGTAGTATGAAACGATTTATTTCCATAGCATTCTTCTTGTGCCTGGTTGTATCCTTGCAGGCACAAGAAGTCTACACCACTAAGAACATCCCTAAAGTACACCTTCAGGACAAGACACGTTATGCCTGCAACCCTGCCGGTATCCTGTCTGCAGAGGCATGTGACGACATAGACCGCATGCTCTACGCACTGGAACAGCAGACGGGCATCGAAACGGTAGTTGCCGTTGTCCCGTCCATCGGACAAGAAGATTGTTTCGACTTTTCACACCGGCTGCTCAATGAATGGGGAGTGGGCAAGAAAAAGAAAAACAACGGTTTGGTCATTCTGTTGGTAACCGACCAACGCTGCATCCAGTTTTACACAGGATACGGTCTGGAAGGAGACTTGCCCGATGCCATCTGCAAACGCATACAAACCAAGTACATGATTCCCTATCTGAAAGACAGTAATTGGGATGCCGGAATGGTAGCGGGCGTAAAGGCTGTCTGCGCACGTCTTGACGGCAGTATGGAAAATGACACGGAAGAGGAGGAAGACCTCTCTACGGGAGGTATTCTGTTGGGGATTTTAGGTATCTTTGGAGTAGCACTGATAACAGGTTTCCTTGCCCAACGTGCAGCCAACAAATGCCCCAACTGCGGACAACATAAATTGCAGAGAAGCGGAAGCGTACTCATCTCACGCCGCAATGGAGTGAAAACCGAAGACGTGACCTACACCTGCCGCAATTGCGGACACAAAGTAGTGCGCCGCCAGCAGTCATACGATGAGAATTACCGGGGAGGCGGAGGCAGCGGTCCGGTCATTTTTGGTGGAGGAGATCTCTTCGGAGGCGGAGGCTTCAGCGGTGGCAGCTTCGGAGGTGGTATGGGCGGTGGCGGTGGAGCCGGTTCCAGATTCTAAAACCTCATCCTCTCTCCCGCAGAGAGGAGAAAAGGAATGAAAAAAAAATTTCATAGAATATAATTAAATGATTAATAACCGCACTTTCCTCCTCCCCTCTCTACGGAAGAGAGGGCGGGGGCGAGGCTTAAAAATGAAAAGTATGAAGAAATCAACCATTATCATTATTGCAGTTTTAGCACTCCTTGCCATTTGGGCAGTAACGGGTTACAACGGACTTGTAGCAATGGAAGAAAATGTCAACGGACAATGGTCGAACGTGGAAACTCAATACCAACGCCGTGCCGACCTGATTCCCAACCTTGTAAATACAGTAAAAGGGTACGCTTCTCACGAACGGGAAACCTTGGAAGGTGTGATAGAGGCCCGCAGCAAGGCCACCCGAATCACAGTGAATGCCGAGGACCTGACGCCCGAAAAGCTGGCCGAGTATCAAAAGGCGCAAGGTGCCGTGACTTCTGCCCTCGGCAAACTGCTTGCCATCACGGAGAACTATCCCGAGCTGAAGGCCAACCAGAATTTCCTGGAACTGCAAGCCCAACTGGAAGGTACCGAAAACCGCATCAACGTGGCACGTACCAACTTCAACAACACGACGAAGGAATTCAATACCAGCATCCGCCGCTTCCCCAAGAATATCCTTGCCGGACTGTTCGGCTTTGAGAAACGCGCTTACTTTGAAGCTGCCGAAGGTGCGGAACAGGCACCGAAAGTAGAGTTCTAAGAATGGACGCAAAAGCATGAATTGAATAATACAGCCTGCATCACATATTCATAAGCAACTGTATATCAATATAAATAATCTAATAAAAGCTAAAAAGGTATGCCCGTATAACCGGACGTACCTTTTATTTTATACATTTGCTCCCGTTATCCATTCCTTTTAACCCGATACAAACAATGAAACATGCGTTGAAATACATCTTCACCCTCCTTATACTGTCCGGCTTGTATGCCTGCAACGGTGACGTTTTTGTGGACGAAGTCAAACTCCCCCTCACCGAAGCCACGCTCAGCGGCGACGGCGACACGCTGACTCTCCGATTCAATACTCCAGAGTGGTCGCTGATTAATGCCTATAAAGGCGAAGAGATTTACGGGCTTTACGGACAATTCTATACACTGGACGGCACGGACATGGGTATCACCAAGTGCCATTTGGAAGACAAAGGAAAAATCGTAGTAAAAGACCTCGGCCAAGAGTTAATCCTTGTCCGCCCCAACGACAGGGAACTGCAAGTGTACATCGGCGACAACCCCACCGGCAATCCTTTTCTTTTCTCCGTGTTGATAGGCAATAAGAACCATTACGGCAAGGAACAAGAGATACGCTTCACCCAATCTCCGGGCAGCGGTTACGTGATAGACCGGATAGAATACAACCTCATCCCCGAATCCGTGGGTACTGAAATTTTTGAAGACAATTATCTGCTATGCCTCAACAGCTCCGGCGAACCGGAAGTGCGCACCTACAACCTGAACGAATGGATGCGCCGTCACATATACCTCTCCTGCGCCACCTCCACACACTTTGCACAAACAGATGACGGTCTGCCCTCCATCGAGCTCCCATCTGCCGACATCTCGCAGGGACTGAAACCCGGCAACGACCGTATAGAGTACTTCCAAAACGGAAACGCACTTGTCGAAATGAGTGTGCAGCCGCCCTTCATGAAGACCATGACCCTGCAACCGGGTATCACAGAAATCAGACGCATAGCCGAATATCAGGTTTATTCCGCCGACTACACCCTCTATCTGCGCAATGCCAAAACAGGAAAGCCCCATACCGTGCAAGGTACCTTGCGCAGCAAAACTCCGACAAGAACAATTGGTTTCTATCTAAATCATCAGGAGAATGATAAGTGACCCCAAGAACAAAATACAATATACAAGTAAGAAAACAAGCCTATACATTCATGAAAACCATCCATAAACTACTGACGGCCCTGCTCCTTGCAGGACAATCTGTCAACGGGCTATGGGCGCAGGGCGATGCGATGCCCGCACATACAGACACCGTGCCTCATCCCCTGCACCGTCCCATCCACAAAATCTCACTGGACATACGCCCCGCCTACCTGACTCCTACCAACAGCTTCTTCAAAGGTGACAATGCAAACCAACAACGGATGAACAAGTTCTTGTCGGGGCATCTGAAATACGGTTTGCAGTTCAACCCCGAATCGCCTTTGGGAATGATGTATCCACACACCACACAGGGCATCGGTTTGGCGGTCAATACGCTATTCAATGACACGGAAATAGGAACACCGGTGGCAATCTATGCCTTTCAGACTTCGCGCATCGCAAGCCTATCGTCCCGGTTGTCGCTGGACTATGAGTGGAACTTCGGCGCATCGTTCGGCTGGAAGAGGTATGACGAGGAGACGAATCCGTACAATACAGTGACAAGTTCCAAGATAAATGCCTACATCAACCTGGGCTTCTTCCTGAACTGGCAGCTTTCTCCCTGCTGGAACTTCACGGCAGGGGTGGAAGGAACCCACTTCTCGAACGGAAACTCCCACTATCCCAATTCAGGAGTCAACACGATAGGAGCACGGATAGGCATCACACGGAACTTCGGCGATGCACGGACACTGATGCCGGCACAAGCCGCCCGTCCTCCTCAGGGAAGGACATTTGTCCCGCATATCAGTTACGACTTAGTGGTGTACGGAGCCACGAAAATACGCGGTTGGGTAGAAGAGTACAACAGTGTGCTGGTGCCGGGTTCATTCGGTGTAGCGGGCATCAACTTCAACCCGATGTATAATTTCCACCGGGTATTGCGGGCAGGCATATCGATAGACGCTCAATATGACGAAAGCGCCAACCTACGCGACCATCAGGCGGGAACGAACGAGAAGGGTGACCTCAAGTTCTACCGCCCACCATTCAAGGAGCAATTCAATGCGGGACTGTCGGCACGCATCGAGTTCGTGATGCCGGTGTTCTCCATCAACCTTGGCGTAGGTTACCACTTCCTGCACAAGGGCAATGACACCAAAGGATGCTACCAAGTACTGGCACTGAAAACGTCACTAACGAGGAACCTCTACCTCCATATAGGCTATCAGTTGCAGAATTTCCACGACCCGAACCACTTGATGCTGGGATTGGGATGGAGATTCAACAACCGGAGAACCGGAATGTTCTAAGCAGATTACTTTTCTCGCACAAAGCCAAGGTTGTAACCGAAATAATCACTACTTTTGCGCATTCAATTGAACTAACTTATTATCTCATGAGCAATCAACGATACATGATGCGAGGCGTCAGCGCATCCAAGGAAGATGTGCACAACGCCATAAAGAATATCGACAAAGGTATCTTCCCGCAGGCTTTCTGCAAAATTATTCCCGACATTTTGGGCGGCGACCCGGAATATTGCAACATCATGCACGCCGACGGTGCAGGCACCAAGTCCAGTCTTGCCTACATGTACTGGAAGGAAACCGGTGACCTCAGTGTATGGAAAGGCATCGCACAGGATGCACTTATCATGAACATAGACGACCTGCTTTGTGTGGGTGCCGTGGACAACATTCTGGTATCTTCCACCATCGGGCGCAACAAACTGCTCATTCCCGGTGAAGTAATCTCCGCCATCATCAACGGTACGGACGAACTGCTTGCCGAGCTCCGTGAAATGGGCGTAGGCGTTTATGCCACCGGAGGCGAGACTGCCGATGTGGGCGACCTTGTACGCACCATTATCGTAGACTCTACGGTGACTTGCCGCATGAAGCGCAGCGATGTCATTGACAATGCCAACATCCGCCCGGGAGACGTGATTGTAGGTCTGGCTTCCTACGGACAGGCCACCTACGAAAAAGAATACAACGGCGGTATGGGCAGCAATGGTCTGACCAGCGCACGCCACGACGTGTTCGCCAAATATCTGGCAGAGAATTATCCCGAAAGCTACGACAAGGCAGTGCCCGAAGAACTGGTTTACAGCGGCAAGCTGAAACTGACGGACAGCGTCGAAGGCAGTCCGATAGATGCAGGAAAGCTGGTACTCTCTCCTACCCGTACGTATGCACCGGTAGTAAAGAAGCTGCTCGACGCACTCCGTCCCGAGATTCACGGTATGGTCCACTGCTCAGGCGGCGCACAGACCAAGGTGCTGCACTTTGTAGGTGACAACTGCCGCGTCATCAAAGACAATCTCTTCCCCGTTCCACCGTTGTTCAAGACCATCAAGGAACAGAGCGATACGGACTGGAGCGAAATGTACAAGGTGTTCAACATGGGCCACCGTCTGGAAGTGTACCTCTCTCCCGAACATGCGGAAGAGGTGATTGCCATCTCGAAGAGTTTCAATATCGACGCACAGATTGTAGGCCGCATCGAGGAAAGTGACAAGAAAGAATTGATTATCAAGAGCGAGTTCGGAGAGTTCAGATACTAAACATGAAGGTAGCAAAGCAAGACTCCGGCAAAGGATGTCTATTCCTATTAGCAGGCATCTCATTATGTTGTCTGGGCATTTGCATCGGAATGTGGCTTGACTGTCCATATCTCAAAAACCTCGGCATCATGATGGGAGGTTTTGCAGGCTCTTTTGTGGGAAGCAACTACATCAACATCAAAAAGAAGAAAACACCTGCATGGTAATGGGTGGTTTTCTTCATTTTAATATTAATAATAACGGCTCTACTTACCCTATTTTTAGAATCAAATGGCAGAAAATAACACCATACTTGAGAAACTGGAAGGACTCGTAGCCCGCTTCGAGGAGGTATCGACTCTGATTACCGACCCGGCAGTGATTGCCGACCAGAAGCGCTACGTGAAGCTCACCAAAGAGTACAAGGAACTGGGCGACCTGATGAACGCCCGCAAAGAGTACATGCAAGTGTTGAGCGGCATCGAAGAAGCCAAAGAAATCATTGCCAACGAGACAGATCAGGAGATGCGCGAAATGGCACGCGAAGAGCTGGATGCCTGCCAGACCCGCCAACCGGAACTGGAAGAACAGATAAAGCTGCTCCTCGTTCCCGCCGACCCGCAGGACGGACGCAACGCCATTCTGGAGATACGCGGCGGTACGGGCGGCGACGAAGCCGCCATCTTTGCAGGCGACCTCTTCCGCATGTACACCAAATTCTGTGAAGCCAAAGGCTGGAAGCTGGAAATATCCAGCGCCAACGAAGGTGCAGCCGGCGGTTTCAAGGAAATAGTATGCTCCGTGACGGGCGACAACGTATACGGCACGCTGAAATATGAATCGGGCGTACACCGCGTGCAGCGTGTGCCTGCCACCGAAACACAAGGACGCGTACACACCTCTGCCGCCTCCGTAGCCGTGCTTCCCGAAGCCGAAGAGTTTGATGTAGTCATCAACGAAGGCGAAATCAAGTGGGACACCTTCCGAAGCGGCGGTGCAGGCGGTCAGAACGTGAACAAGGTGGAATCCGGCGTGCGTCTGCGCTACAACTGGAAGAACCCCAACACGGGCGTAGTCGAAGAAATCCTCATCGAGTGTACCGAGACGCGCGACCAGCCCAAGAACAAGGAACGCGCCCTCTCGCGCCTGCGTACCTTCATCTACGACAAGGAACACCAGAAGTACATCGACGACATTGCCAGCAAACGCAAGACAATGGTCAGCACCGGCGACCGCTCTGCCAAGATACGTACCTACAATTATCCGCAAGGACGTATCACAGACCATCGCATCAACTACACCATTTATAATCTCTCCGCTTTTATGGATGGAGACATCCAGGACTGCATCGACCACCTCATCGTAGCGGAAAATGCAGAAAGACTGAAGGAAAGCGAATTGTGACAAGGTGGCAAAGTGATAAAGTGACAAGGTTATAGAGTGACGAGATGATAGTTCATTAACCAAGCAATCCCAATCATTAAATCGTAAATATAAAGATGAACAAACAAGAATTATTTGAAAACATAAAGCGCAAGAAATCATTTCTTTGCGTAGGCCTTGATACCGACATCAAGAAAATCCCCGAACATCTGCTGAAAGAAGAAGATCCTATCTTCGCTTTCAACAAAGCTATCATCGACGCAACGGCCGACCTCTGCATCGCCTACAAGCCCAACCTTGCTTTTTACGAAAGCATGGGCGTGAAAGGCTGGATAGCTTTCGAGAAGACCGTGAACTACATCAAGCAGAACTATCCCGACCAATTCATCATCGCCGACGCCAAACGCGGAGACATCGGAAACACCTCTGCCATGTATGCACGCACGTTCTTCGAAGAGCTGGATATAGATTCCGTAACCGTTGCCCCCTATATGGGCGAAGACAGCGTTACGCCGTTCCTCACCTATGAGGGCAAATGGGTAATTCTGCTTGCACTGACCAGCAACAAAGGCTCGCACGACTTCCAACTGACGGAAGACCCGCAAGGCGAACGCCTCTTCGAGAAGGTGCTCCGCAAATCACAGGAGTGGGCTAGCGACGAACAGATGATGTATGTGGTAGGCGCCACCCAGGGCCGTGCCTTCGAGGATATCCGCAAGATTGTGCCCGAACACTTCCTGCTTGTCCCCGGCGTAGGTGCCCAAGGCGGTTCGCTGGAAGAAGTCTGCAAGTATGGCATGACGAAGACTTGCGGACTGATTGTCAACTCCAGCCGCGGCATCATCTATGTGGACAAGACGGAAAATTTCGCTGCTGCCAGTCGCAAGGCTGCCCAAGAAGTGCAGGCACAGATGGAAGAACAATTGAAAGCAATCTTGTAAGAATATGCCATGATACTCCTGCAAGACATACCACAATATTATGCATACTGCTTTGCGGGCAAAGACCTTTGCCCCAAAGCAGCCACCTGCCTGCGAGCCATTGCAGCGCAAACCCTCGCGGAAAGCGAGGAAGAAGGGAAGAATATACTGTACTGCATAAATCCCGTTTATGTGCAGCGTCTTTCGCCTGCCGACAGTTGCCGGTATTACCGCAACAATAAACCCGTGCGCTATGCCAAGGGTATGACCCAGCTCTTCGAAGACCTCCCCTTAAAGCAATCACGCGTGGTCCGCCTACGAGTAATGCAATGCTTTTCGTGCGAAAGCTATTTCTACCAAAGCCGCAAAGGAGAGCGGCTCATTACTCCTGACGAACAAGAAGCCATTCGCCGTGTATTCCGTGCGTCAGGCGTGACAAGCGAACCTAAGTTCGATGACTTTCAGTACAGTTTGGCGTGGGAAGGATAGATATAACTATTCTATCAATCAGCATCTTACGGATTTATTTATTTTTATCTCCAACAAAGTGACACTTTATTCCCAATAAAGCGCCACTTCAACAGCAATAAAGCATTACTTTAACAGCAATAAAGCATTACTTTAACAACAATAAAGCGCCACTTCAACAGCAATAAAGTGGCGCTCTGGCAGAGATAAGACAAAACTCGATTGTCACTGAAGCAACAGCATACGGAAAAGAAGACACAGACAAGACAGTTCTCATCCACCAGTTGATGAGCAGCGTCTGTCTTACTGCATGAAATTAGCAATCAGGAAACTGCAAGCGTCCTCAAGTTCCGAAAGTTCTTCTTTGCGAGACAGACGGATGCCGCACCGGTCGCAGAAATCTTTCAAGAGCGATTCCGTTCTGCCATCCTCCACCTCAATCATATCCGGTTTGTTGTCCAAGCGGCACAAGTTATCGACAAGTTCAACAAGCATCTGCCGAGGCGCCTCTTCTCCATCCTCCATACAGAAGACGGGGAACAGCCCATCTTCTCCGGCATCCAGGCAAAGCAATACAGACGGCAGGAAAGGTATTCCATCTGCTGATTCATCCACGGGTGCAGGCATGTGGATGAGCTTCATCTGCAATGTGCCGGAAGTACGGAGTTTCTTCACCCTTCTTATAAGTATATCATTGGTAAACTCCGGTGCCGGCCATTCGTCGGGCAGGAGAGCAGGAAGCTCTATCATCCCCCAGTCGTAAGTCCCCTCAGCGTTGGGAACAAGGTAAGGCACCGGTTTTCCTCCCTCCATCGTAGGGTAATCTCCTTTTTCGTCAAAGCCCAGTTCAGTCAGACTCCGGCACGCCAACTCTCCCGCAACGGCAATCGCCGCACGGAGTGCTTCGACAATATCGGCGGCATCTTTCTCGCAAGTAATGCCCAAGGGCACTTTGAAAGGCAGATGCCGGGTAAAGTCAGGCCACCCTTTGGGACGGCGCACCTTCAGCCCATGGGCATTGACATAGTCGCGGATTATCTTCTTCGTCTTATTCTGCACGGCAGATGCCTGTATGAAGTCACAATTGATGCAGTCAAAAGTCGCTGCCATCTCAAGCATATCCACTTCAGAAAGCCGCATACTGCCGAAACCGAGACTCTTCAAATAAGAAGCGAACCCTTTCTGTCCCCTATAGAAGCCCAAGGCTAAATGTTCGCCTCCATTCCCCATCACGCAACAATAACCTGTCTCTCCATCAGAAAGGCGGAATGCAAACACATCACTGTCCGTCAATATATTCCACAGTTCCGTATCGCGGTATTGAAATGCCACCGCAAGCATATCATCTGTCAATATCATACTACATCTATTTTTATCAGATGCAAAGCTACGACTTATTTCGAACAAACATGCTTCCTTATCTATTTAATTATAAAAAACTGTCATCCATAGCGAAGCAAAGCACCTACTTTTCCAAAACAAGTTTGTTATCTATCAAACCCAAGACGGGAAGACTTCTATTGATGTGAAATTGGAGCAGGACACGGTGTGGCTTACACAGGCGCAAATGAGCGAATTGTTTCAGATTTCATCTTCGACAGCGAAGAACATGTACAACAAGGCAGATGACAGTATTGACATCCTCTACAACGACGGCAGCACCAAGAATATTGCCGAAGCATCGGACATGCTCAACATTTCTCTTCTGTCTAAGAAAGTAAAAAAGTACGACTTATGTTACCAACGTTTGCATAGATAAGTATAAAATATTCACCTTAGAATAAGGAAATATAAAAAAAAAGTCCGTTATTTGCGTTTTGAAACCATCTAACAAGAATAAGACATGGAGTTCTCTGCTAAACAAATTGCAACATTTATCCAAGGAGAAATTGTTGGAGACGAGAATGCTACCGTTCATACCTTTGCGAAAATCGAAGAGGGAATACCGGGAGCCATATCCTTCCTATCCAACCCCAAATACACCCCCTATATATACGAAACCCAATCAAGCATTATTCTGGTAAACAAGGACTTTGTTCCGGAACAAGAAGTAAAAGCTACCTTGATTAAAGTGGACAATGCGTATGAAAGTCTTGCCAAATTGCTGAATCTTTATGAGCAAAGTAAGCCAAAGCGGGTGGGAATTGACTCTCTAGCCTTTGTTGCCGAGACAGCTAGAATAGGCAAGGATGTTTACATTGCGCCTTTTGCTTGTATTGGCGAATATGCAGAAGTGGGAGACAATACGGTCATTCATCCTCACGTCACGATTGGCAACGGTGCCAAAGTGGGCAATGACTGTATTATTTACGCTAACTCAACCATCTATCACGATTGCCGGGTAGGAAATCACTGCATCCTGCACTCCGGTTGCGTTATCGGTGCAGATGGTTTCGGCTTCGCCCCCACTTCCGAGGGTTATGAAAAAATCCCGCAAATAGGTATAACCATCTTGGAAGACCATGTGGAAATCGGTGCCAACACGTGTGTGGACCGCGCTACTATGGGAGCTACCATCGTACATAGCGGCGTGAAACTGGATAATTTAATCCAGGTGGCACACAATGATGAAATAGGCTCCCACACCGTAATGGCTGCGCAAGTAGGTGTAGCAGGTTCTACCAAGATAGGAGAATGGTGCATGTTCGGCGGGCAAGTAGGCATTGCAGGCCATATCCATATAGGCAATAAAGTGAACCTTGGCGCACAGTCCGGTGTTCCCAGTAGCCTAAAGGACGGTAGCCAGCTTATCGGCACCCCTCCTATGGAGCTGAAACAATATTTCAAGGCATCCATCGCACAAAGAAGTTTGCCGGAAATGCAAGTGGAACTGCGCCAGCTCCGCAAAGAATTGAATGAACTTAAACAACAATTAAATAAGTAACCAATGTTAAAACAAAAGACTCTAAAAGATAGCTTTTCGCTCAGCGGAAAAGGTCTTCATACGGGACTTGACCTAACCGTTACTTTCAATCCTGCTCCGGATAATCATGGATACAAAATCCAACGTGTCGACCTAGAAGGACAACCTACCTTCGATGCCGTTGCAGACAATGTAATCGAAACTACCCGTGGTACCGTACTCTCCAAAAACGGAGTAAAGGTGAGCACAGTGGAGCATGGTATGGCAGCCCTCTATGCATTGGGAATCGACAACTGCCTGATACAGGTAAACGGACCGGAATTTCCCATTCTGGACGGAAGCGCCCAATATTATGTCAACGAAATAGAGCGCGTAGGCACTGTAGAACAAAATGCCGTAAAAGATTTCTATATCATCAAGTCCAAAATTGAATTCCGTGACGAAACCACCGGCTCTTCCATCATCGTGTTGCCGGACGAGAACTTCAGCTTGAATGTACTGGTATCGTACGACTCCAACATCCTCCCCAACCAGTTTGCAACATTGGAGGACATGACAAAATTCAAGGATGAAATCGCAGCAAGCCGTACTTTCGTGTTTGTGCGCGAAATTGAGCCATTGCTGCAGGCCGGTCTTATCAAGGGCGGCGACCTTGACAATGCGATTGTTATTTACGAGCGCGAAATGTCTCAGGAGAACTATGACAAACTGGCCGATGTGATGGGAGTTCCTCACATGGACGCCAAACAATTGGGATATATCAACCACAAACCTTTGGTGTGGCCCAATGAATGCGCCCGTCACAAGTTGCTCGATGTCATCGGCGACCTGGCTTTGATAGGCAAGCCCATCAAGGGCCGCATCATCGCTACCCGCCCGGGACACACTATCAACAACAAGTTCGCCCGCCAGATGCGCAAGGAAATCCGCCTGCACGAAATCCAGGCTCCTGCCTACGACTGCAACCGCGAACCGATTATGGATGTAAACCGCATCCGCGAACTTCTGCCTCACCGTTACCCGATGCAATTGGTGGACAAAGTAATAGAAATAGGTGCCAACTACATTGTAGGTATCAAGAACGCAACTTCCAACGAGCCTTTCTTCCAGGGACACTTCCCGCAGGAACCCGTAATGCCCGGTGTGTTGCAGATAGAGGCAATGGCGCAGACGGGAGGTCTGCTTGTACTGAATTCGGTGGATGAACCGGAACGCTACTCTACCTACTTCATGAAGATTGACGGTGTGAAGTTCCGCCAAAAAGTGGTACCGGGAGATACGCTCATCTTCCGTGTAGAGCTGATGGCTCCCATACGCCGCGGCATTTCTACCATGAAAGGTTATGTGTTCGTAGGCGAGAAAGTGGTCTGCGAAGCGGAGTTTATGGCACAAATAGTTAAGAACAAATAAATAGATTTACGATTAGACGATTTACGTTTTACGATTCATATTACCCATAAGAATTATCACTTTCAGGTAAAATCGTATATACTGTAAATCGCAAATAACCTCAATCGTAAATTGCTAAATCGTAAATAATATGATAAGTCCCTTAGCGTATATTCATCCCGAAGCCAAAATCGGGGAGAACGTAGAGATTGCTCCTTTTGTTTTCATTGACAAGAATGTGGTAATCGGTGATAACAACAAGATTATGGCAAACGCCAACATTCTGTACGGTGCACGCATCGGCAATGGAAACACCATTTTCCCGGGAGCCGTTATCGGTGCCATTCCCCAGGATTTAAAATTCAGAGGGGAAGAAAGCACTGCTGAAATCGGAGACAACAATATCATACGTGAAAACGTAACTATCAACCGCGGCACAGCTGCCAAAGGCAGAACCATCGTCGGCAACAACAACCTCCTGATGGAAAGCGTACACGTGGCCCACGATGCCCTGATAGGCAACGGCTGTATCATTGGCAACTCTACAAAAATGGCGGGTGAAATTGTCATCGACGATTATTCCATCATCAGTGCCAATGTACTGATGCACCAATTCTGCCATGTAGGCGGTTACGGTATGATACAAGGCGGTTGCCGTTTCAGCAAGGACATCCCACCGTACATCATTGCCGGACGCGAGCCTATCTGCTATGCGGGAATCAATGTGGTAGGGTTACGCCGCCGTGGATTCTCCAACGAGACCATCGAGAAAATCCACGATGCCTATCGCATCATCTATCAAGGCGGTCTGAACAATACGGATGCCTTGAAGAAAATCGAGGATGAAATGGAAATGACACCGGAAATAAGTTATATCGTAAACTTTATACGTGAATCAGCCCGCGGCATTATCCCCGCAGGGAAATAAAAAGACGTATGATTTACACAAAATCAGAAGTCAGAAATCATAAATTATAATTCATCATGATCTACAGATTTACAATCATCTCTGACGAAGTGGACGATTTTATCAGAGAAATACAGATAGACCCGGAAGCTACCTTTTATGACTTCCATGAAGCAATCCTAAAGTCGGCCGGCTACGCCAACGACCAGATGACCTCTTTCTTCATTTGCGATGATGACTGGGAGAAAGAAAAGGAAATTACGCTGGAAGAAATGGACGACAATCCGGAAATGGACAGTTGGGTAATGAAAGAGACCCAACTGAGTGAACTGGTTGAAGACGAGAAACAGAAACTTCTCTATGTATTCGATTATATGACTGAACGTTGCTTCTTCATCGAGCTTTCTGAAATCATTACCGGAAAAGAAATGAAAGGCGCCAAATGCACCAAGAAGGCGGGTGAAGCTCCCAAGCAGACCGTTGACTTTGAAGAGATGGCAGCTGCCGGCGGTTCTCTTGATTTAGACGAAAACTTTTACGGCGACCAGGACTTCGATATGGAAGATTTCGACAAAGAGGGCTTCGGCGGTTTGGACGAAGCAGGAAACTCTTTTGAAGAAGAGAAATATTAAACAGACATACCATACAGATTTCTTTTAAGCGCGGATTACACGGAAACGCACGGCTATTATTGAATATTCCCCGTGTAATCCGCGTAATCCGCGCTTAACGTTTTTATCCGCATGCACACTTTAATTGTACTTATCGGTCCCACCGGAGTAGGCAAAACAGAGCTAAGCCTCCGATTGGCAGAACATTTCCATACTTGTATCGTCTCAGCCGATTCGAGACAACTCTACGCAGATATAAAGATAGGCACAGCTGCCCCTACACCGGAGCAACTGAAACGGGTACAGCACTACTTCGTCGGCACCCTGAAGCTGACAGACTATTACAGTGCCGCCCAATACGAAGCGGAAGTGATGAGGCTGCTGGAAAGCTTGTTTACAAAGCATGACACCGTACTGCTGACCGGAGGCTCAATGATGTATGTAGATGCAGTCTGTAAAGGAATTGACGACATTCCGACCGTAGATGCCGATACACGCCGGCTCATGCTGCACAAATACGAAACAGAAGGTCTGGAAAGACTTTGTGCGGAACTTAAGCTGCTGGACCCGGAATATTACAAAATAGTAGATTTGAAAAATCCCAAACGTGTAGTCCATGCGTTGGAAATCTGCTACATGACGGGAAAGACCTACACTTCCTTCCGCACCCGGCAAAAGAAGGAACGTCCCTTCCGTATTATCAAAATAGGATTAATGCGTGACCGGGAAGAGCTTTATGAACGCATCAACTGCCGGGTAGACCAAATGGTGGAAGACGGCTTGGTGGAAGAAGCGCGCACGGTCTATCCGTATAAAAGTCTAAATTCCCTGAATACAGTAGGCTACAAAGAAATATTCAAGTATCTGGACGGCGAATGGACATTACCCTTTGCCATCGAAAAGATAAAGCAGAACTCACGCATCTATTCCCGTAAGCAAATGACCTGGTTCAAACGGGACGAGGAAATCCGCTGGTTCCACCCGGAGCAGGAAACGGAAATACTGAAAATCCTCTGAAATCCTTATCCCCTATTCATCAAGAAAGAATTATTCGCTGACAAGTTCCTGCAACTTATCCTGCATATACCGAAGTTTCGCAGTTCCAGTACCTTGTTCTATATGGCGGATAATGCCTTTCTTATCCACCAGTATAGTGACCGGCATACCACTCACATGAAAGGTCTCGAAGAAAAACAAGTCATCGGCTATCTGGGTAAAGAGGAAAGGACGGCTCTCTACAATTTTCTTTATTTGTGCAGCACTGTCAAAAGTCGTAGCAAGATAGGTTACATCAGGATAGACTTCCATCCATTTGTTCAGCTCCGGCATTTCACGGATACAAGGGCCACAGCCGGTATACCAGAAGTTCAAGACCATAGGACGTCCCGCCACGTTGTCGGAACCCACACCAGGCGGCATGCCTTCGAAGAAAAGCCCGTCCACCAAATAATATTTCTTACCGGCTGTCTGGGCAGAGCAAAGCCCTGCCCCCACAGCTAGCAGAATTAAAAACAAAGAGAAAATTTTCCTTATCATAGTTGTTAGAGACTATTCATTTTTTAGCGCAATCGTAAGCTTGGATTGTGCCTTCACTTTGCCGGTAGCCATGCCAATATACGAAACAACCAATACAGCATCCTTAGAAGGTACAGAAAGGACAAAATTACCATTGACATCGGTAACGCTTCCCGTAGTGGTACCTTCTATCAGAACAGTCGCGCCGATAACAGGTTTCCCCTGCTCATCCACCACTTTGCCTTCCACTTTCATATTGCCTTTGGCAATGGTCTTTTCTACGGCTTTAGTTTTTTTAGTAGTGATGTAAATCTCACCTTTTCCATCTGCCTCTTTCTTCACCTCAATACCCTCAATATTCTCGGCAGGTATTAAATCATCGATAGTTTTAGTACCCAAGTCAACCTTTTCTCCATCAATATAGACAGTCTTTATTAAATCAAGACTGCCCTTATGCTGTACTTTAGCATTCTCTGCCACCTCATTACCCCGGCGGATAACCATACCCGGAATTCCTTGTTTCAGGGTTATCAGAATAACACCATTCTGTCCCTTTTCTCCATATAATTCCGTGGCAGATTTGTCTTTTAAAACCGTTATACGTTCTATCTTATCAGGATTCAATGCACTCATAACAGATGGCGTCACCTCTTTTCCATCCACAATATACAGTGGTTCTTTCCCATTACCTGCATACCCTTCAACTGTAATACCATTGGCAGAAGAAGTTTTTTCAAGTTTGTCGTCATCCAGCCTGAACATCACCGGAGCCGTATATTTCACCGCCACCGGCTGCCCCTTCTGTCTTCCAGGTTTCCACTTCGGCATAGTGTTTATCAAACGTAACGCCTCAGCATCCATATCCTTATCTACAGAACGGAGTACCTTGGAGTCCTTGATACTTCCATCTTTATCCACTACAAACCGGACAGTCACGCATCCCTGTATACCTTTCTCTTTGGCAGATGCCGGATAACGCATATTCGTCTTGATATAATCCATGAAAGCACTCATTCCGCTGCCGGGAAATTCCGGCATCTCCTCTACCACCTCGAAGACCGGAGTTCCCTTCAACTGCTTTCGGACTTCCGACGGTACATACTTCACATCGGCAGGTTTCGTAGTGTCACCTGCATTTTCCGCCACTTTTGTTTCTACAATTGCAGCCAAATCGTTAACTTTGACGCTTGAAATTTCCTCAACTTTATCGGAAACTTCGGGACGGGCAAAAGCTGTCACTGCAATGGCAGCCACAGGAAGTACATAAAGATACTTCAAACGTGCCCACGGACTTGATTTTTCTTTTAACATCATAGTGATACGTTTTTTAAGTTTACTGTGATTAAAGCTGTTGGCCATAGAGTAGAGCCTTGTGCCGACAGCTTTTTTTATTAATAATAGTTGATATTGTTTTGCGTCCACGCCCTCCTTTATCACCGTCTCATCGGCTTCAAACTCATGGATATTCTGCAGTTCCTGCTTCAGCAACCACGATGCCGGATTGAACCACTGGAAGAAAATGCAGACATCAGTCACCAGCAAGTCCCAGGAATGGCGGTTATGGATATGGGCAAGCTCATGGATAAGGATTTCCCGTCCATTCTCCTCCAAGTCTTTCCGTGAAATGACAATATATCCCATCCAACTGAACGGGGAGATGTCACGGTTGTGTACAATCAAAGTAACGCGCTCTTTCCTGCCCTGCAAGTAATTGCCGATGTCTTCTCTCCTACCTACTTTCAGCAACATCAGCAACCGCACCAGCGAACAGGCATTGCGGAAGGCAAAGAAAACGATTCCTGCCAGATAGACCAACAGCGCCACTTGTATCCAGGTGACCGTTGCCGCCTCAGCCGTTATTCCGGTTTCAGTGGCATTCATTGCATCTGCCATCATCAACAACTGTTCCAATGTCAGCATGGTCTGATGCACTTCAGTCTCTTGCCTTACACTTACCTCAACCCAAGGCAGCAGGCACGACAACAACAAAATGCCCAGTAAAGCGAACCGGTTGAAACGATGAAAAGTCTCACGTGCCAGCAGCAAGCGGTAAAACAGATAGAATACCGCCAGACAAACGGATGATTTGAGTATATAAACAAGAAACAGACCCATGGAGTTATTTGCTATTTGATGATTTGTAATAGTCAAGACTTGTTCTGACAGTCCATTTACTATTCGGTTTTCTCATTTCCTGATTTTGCAGTTGATACTTTCTTGCCACAGCGACTTCTTCGATAAAAGTTTGCATGGGAGTTTTTTCTGAAACAGTACTTTCCGGATGCTTGCAATCCGTAGCAAATAGTCACCAGCAACCAACAAACCAATCCGATGTTTTTCATAAGCAAGAGTTATCAAATTTTCAATTACCTCATTCCTTTCCCTTTTCCACCTCTTGTATCAACTGTTTCAGCTCTTCCAGCGATATATCCTCTTCCTTTACCAAAGACGACACCGCGCCGAGATAAGAATTATTGAAATATTTGCTGATGACATTCTTCAGTGTCCGCTTGCGGAAATCCTCCTCGCTGACCACCGCATAATACTGATACGTGTTGCCATACGTATGATGGCTCAGGAATCCCTTATCCTCCAATCCTCTCACAATGGTGGACAAAGTATTGAAATGCGGTTTCGGCTCTTCATAGAATGCCAGCATTTCCTTCACAAACAACGGCCCCTTTTCCCAGAAAAAGCCCATGATTTCTTCTTCTTTTGCAGTCAATCCTTTCATAACATTCTTTGTTTTCTGCAAAGAACTAAATTATTTAGTTCAAAAACTAATTTCCTTCGTTAAATAAAACTAAAGCTTTTAGTTTATCCGGCAAAACCCACTCTCCAACCATCTCCCGACAAGCAAAATACCTAGTAATAGTGATTGCAGTTCTCGGATAAAAGCCGTTACTTTGCATACGAATTAGAGAATTAAAAAACAATAACGCACAATGAATGAGCAACATAAATACCGCTCCACGGACAAGATGAGCGACCTCATCTGCGACAATTACTCTTTATTGATGGTAATGAGCCGTTTCGGACTGTCATTAGGATTCGGAGACAAAAGTGTGAAGGACGTCTGCGAAGCGCAAGGCGTCGATTGCCCTACATTCCTTGCCGTAGCCAACTTTATCAGCGAAGAGCAATACTCTTACAGAGGCAATGAAAGCGATTTTTCCATTCCCGCCCTTATGGATTATCTGAAGCGTGCCCACACATATTTCCTCGACTTCAACCTGCCGGCCATCCGCCGCAAACTCATCGAAGCCATCGATTGTTCCAGTACAAACGATGTAGCCTACCTTATCCTGAAGTTCTTCGATGAATATGCCAAGGAAGTACGCCGCCACATGGAATATGAAAACCAGGCCGTATTCACCTATGTAGAGCAACTGCTCCAAGGCAGGCTATCGGACGAATACGACATCGCCACTTTTGCCAGCAAACATAACCAGATAGACACCAAACTGAAGGAACTGAAGAACATCATCATCAAATACTATCCGGAAAAGGGGAACAATAACCTCCTGAATGCTGTTCTGTTCGATATATTCAACTGCGAACAAGACCTTGCCACCCACTGCCAAGTAGAAGATTATATGTTTGTTCCCGCCGTAGCACACATAGAAAGGAAGTTGAAAAATGAACCATAACACTTCATTGAAGATTGTCATTGCAGAAACCTCGGTCATCCTACGGAGTGGACTGACGGCTGTTTTAAGGCGTATTCCCAACTTGAATGCACACCCCATTGAGGTTTCTTCGCCAGAATCACTGCAGAACTACATTCACATGCAACCGGCAGACATTATCATCATCAACCCCACTTTCGGTGGCTGGTTCGACCTGCCCGCCTTCAAGGCAGAACACGGAAAATCAGGCGTCAAGTTCATTGCCATGGTATGCTCCGTCATCGACAATAACATATTGAAGGAATATGACGAGAACTTCGCCATGTGCGATGACGTAGATGTCATCACCTCCAAAATCAACCACTTGCTGCACACCGAGGAGGAAGAGGAGAAAGACGGCGAACAAGAAACCCTGAGCCAGCGCGAAAAGGAAATCATCACCTGCGTTGTGAAGGGTATGACCAACAAAGCCATCGCCGACAAGCTCTACCTCTCCATCCATACCGTCATTACCCATCGCCGCAACATTGCACGCAAATTGCAGATACATTCTCCGGCAGGGCTCACCATCTACGCTATTGTAAACAAACTGGTAGAATTGAGCGATATCAAAGACTCCCTATAAAAAATCCCGACAGATGTTTTCCATTCTGTCGGGATTCTTTTTACCATTCTCACCGTACTTGTAAGAATATGGTCTTCAGCAACTCTGCTACAAATTCATTGCATTGGCACCTAAAGCTCCCAATACGGCGGAAGCAACAGCTATCACTACCTTCAAAATCTTGTCCCAAACGTTCTTTTTCATAGTCTCAATCTTTCAAAATTAGTAAATACATCTTATCCTAACGGGTTCTCTCCCTGGTCACCGTCGGAACCGCCACCGGAATTACCACCGTCACCGGCATCATCCTTACCGTCAGTAACTGGTCCCGTCCATTTCTCAAACTCCACACCTTGAAGCAGGGCACGCGTAGTGCCAATGGCAGCCGGGCGCGTGTATTCCGGAGTAAACTGGCAGCGTAGAGCAGTCACCTGATTGGGATTCACGTCTTCAGATTGAGCCACTCCCTTACCTCGCGTACGGGCCTTCATGGTGAATGTGCCCAAACCATCCAGACGCACCGTACGACTGTTCAGCAGCTGACTCCTCATCACCGTCATCAGGTTACGGATTACATTATGTACGTCACCCGGAGTCAGGGAAGACTTCTCGGCAATCACCTCAGCCAGCTGTTGCGCATCCACGGCCCTTCCCACTTTCTTCAAACTCAGATGCCAAAGTTTGGCACCCTCTTTCGTCGCCAGAGACGACTGTCTTGCATAATAAAATAAAGGCATACTTTCTTTCTCCTTTTTACATTTTTAATTCAACATCACTACTGTCCCATTAAAATCTGAAAAATTTCTTTGAAATTATTGAAATATAGTTAGTTACATGGATTTTTCGAGCGAACGGACTTGAAATTTTATCTTTGCGGTAGTTTTACTATGACCGCATATGTTTCAAGACAAGTTTGTATTTGCTCAGTT
>NZ_JABXJH010000043.1:47042-48038 GCF_013373675.1 Bacteroides sp. L10-4 | reverse complement strand
GCCACGAAGAGGAAAGTCCTGAATCACTTTCTCATCAGTAAAACCATGGGAAATCACGCTGCCACTCTTGTAATCTGAACGCTCCAGGTAGTGTCTTTCATCGAGCCAGACTTCGATTTTCACAGAGTCGTCATGCCAGCCGGAGATCTTAAAACACTCCATTAAAACTTCGGGAAAGACGACTCGTAGTAACTTATGTAGGGGGCGATTAGAATTCATGGGATTGATATTGCTTAATTTAACTGCAAAAATAATTCACTTTCGCGTATTAACATAATATACCCACAGGGTTTTCGGATTAATCCCAAATCTCCACCAAATAAGATTACTTCTCTCTGATTTGCAACATTTTGCGTATCAAGAAAGCGTGCATGGTTTCCTACTTTTGTACAACGAAAAACTGTAGGAACATGAAAAGAGACTCATTCAATGTGCTTTTCTTTATCAAGAAAGCCAAACTGCTGAAAAACGGGGAAGCCTCCGTATGTATGCGTATCACCGTGAACGGTGTGCGAGTGGAAAACAATATCCGCAAAAGCATTGAACCAGCCTTGTGGAATCAGGCGAAGGAGTGCGCCAAAGGCAAAAGCCGAAAATCCTGCGACTTGAATGCTTATATCGAGGATGCAAGAATCAAACTCCACCAGACTTTCAATGAACTGGAGGAACAAGGGCAGTTCATCACCGCCCGCCTGTTGCAGAAAAAGTTCTTCGGACAAGACCAAGCACCGGAAGTTGTCCGTACACTTATTCAAACTATCCAAGAACATAACGACCAATGCCGTGAACTTGTCGGAAAGGACTATGCCCTGATTACCGTCCCCAAAAATGTGCCAAAGTTCAGTTTAGGGCATAAAAAAAGGAGTACCGCTGTACTCCAACCTTTGTTAACCTTAAATCTAATACTATGAAAAACACATTGCAAATGTACGTTTTTTTGGGATATTGACAAACTTTCCAAGAAAAAAAGCATGTTTCATAACACATTTTAATAAG
>NZ_JABXJH010000043.1:0-47032 GCF_013373675.1 Bacteroides sp. L10-4 | reverse complement strand
ACGACTCGTAGTAACTTATGTAGGGGGCGATTAGAATTCATGGGATTGATATTGCTTAATTTAACCGCAAAGATAATTCACTTTCGCGTATTAACATAATATACCCACAGGGTTTTCGGACTGATCCCTTATCTGCAGACTGGTTTTGGATTATATTGATAATACAGGCGCATAGGAAAAAAGAAGAAGTTAATTTCGTGTTTTCACGAAATTAACTTCTTGCATATCTGATATTTTGTATACTGGAAATTAATATCTTATAAGGGCGGTATAAGGCCTTAACATTTAATGTTCAATTCATCCAGAATCTTGCGCATAGCTTCGAAAGTGGTGATTCTGGTCGGCACCAATGGCAGACGGAGCTTGTTCTCAATCATTCCCATTACGTTGAGCATGGCTTTTACTCCGGCAGGGTTACCGTCTACAAACAGAAGCTTGAATAATTCGGCAAATTTGTGGTGAATGGTCAATGCATTGGCGTAGTCTCCTTGCAGTGCCAGGCGTACCATACGGCTGAACTCACGTGGGAACGCGTTTCCGATGACTGAGATGATACCGACGGCCCCTAGGGTAATCAGAGGGAAGGTAATGCCGTCATCACCTGAAATAACGTCGAAATTGGCCGGTTTGTTTTTGATGATGTCATCCATCTGCGTGATGTCGCCCGAAGCTTCTTTGACGGCTATCACATTCTTGAAATCGCGTGCAATGCGCAGGGTTGTTTCCGCCTTCATGTTCACACCGGTACGACCGGGGACATTATAAAGCACAATCGGCAAATCAGTTGCTTCCGATATGGCCTTATAATGCTGATATATACCCTCTTGCGAGGGTTTGTTGTAATATGGAACAACGGAAAGAATAGCATCTACTCCGGTGAAATCGTCATTTTTCAGTGTTTCCACTATGGCACGGGTGTTGTTTCCGCCTACGCCCAGCAGGATGGGAATTCTTCCGTTCACCCGCTCGATGACCATTTTCTTGATTTTCTTTTTCTCCTCTTCGGTCAGAGTCGGAGTTTCTGCTGTGGTGCCGAGTACGCACAAAAAGTCGGTATTGTTTTGAAGTTGATAGTCTACCAAACGCATCAACGCATCGTAGTCAACGCTTTCATCCTCTTTAAATGGAGTAATCAGCGCTACCCCCATTCCTTTCAATCTTGTCTGTATCATGAGTATTATAAAGTAATCTCTAATTAAATGACTCGCAAAAGTACGAATTTTTTCGATTTACCCTACAAATATAAGCCATAAAAAAGCTTTTTGTGGAAATTTGTTAGGATATCAATGTCAAAAACTCATCTTCGCTCATAATCTTAACTTCCAGTTTCTGTGCTTTCTCCAGTTTGGCAGGTCCCATATTTTCTCCGGCCAGGATAAAGCTGGTTTTGGAGGAGATGCTGCCGACGTTTTTTCCACCGTTTTTTTCAATCATCTCTTTGTATTCGTCCCGTGAGTGATGAGTGAATACGCCGCTGATGACGATGGACTGACCCGCCAGTTTGTCGGTGTATCCGCTGAGGTCTTCTTCCGTCTGGTGGAGTTGCAGGCCGTTTGCTTTCAGCCGTTCCACCAGCTCTCTGTTGGCGGGATTGGAGAAATAGGTTATGGTGCTCTGCGCTATTTTTTCACCAATTTCATCGATGTTTTTCAGCTTTTCGATATCCGCGTTTTCCAGCTCTTCGATGTCCGTAAAGGACTTGGCTATTTTCTTGGCAACTGTTTCTCCCACGAAGCGTATGCCCAGTGCAAAGAGTACTCTTTCGAATGGCACTTCTTTACTTGCCGCGATACCGTTGACTATGTTTTCTGCCGATTTTTCGCCCATTCGTTCCAGGTTTTTGATGTCGTCGGTTTTGAGCTGGTATAAATCTGCAGTATCGTTTATCAGCCCTAATCGGTAGAACATATCTACGGTTTCAGGTCCCAGTCCGTCTATATTCATGGCTTTGCGGCTGATGAAATGCTCTATCTTCCCTTTAATCTGCGGAGGGCAAGCGGTTTCATTAGGGCAATAGTGGGCTGCTTCTCCTTCAAAACGTATCAGTTTACTGCCACATTCGGGACAATGAGTGATGAACTTCACTTTTTCACCGATAAGCATACCGCGGGCATCCTTATCGACTCCGGTTATTTTTGGGATGATTTCACCGCCTTTTTCCACATACACCATGTCGCCTATATGCAAGTCCAGTCCTTCGATAATATCTGCATTGTGCAGAGAGGCACGTTTCACAATGGTGCCGGACAGTTGCACGGGGTCCAGATTGGCAACCGGAGTCACTGCACCGGTACGTCCCACCTGATAGGTGACTTTGTTCAGCCGTGTCAGTGCACGTTCTGCCTGAAATTTGTATGCGATGGCCCATCGGGGGGACTTCGCTGTGAATCCCAAATTCTTCTGTTGCTTTAAACTGTTGACTTTTAACACAATACCATCAGTAGCCACCGGAAGATTCTTACGTTCTGTATCCCAATAATTGATATATTCGAAGACTTCCTCCAGGCTGTGGGCTTTTCTGGTGTGCTCTGATGTTTTAAATCCCCAGCTGGCGGCGGCTTGCAGATTCTCGTAATGGCCGTCACAGGGCAATTCCTCTCCCAATAGATAGTAGAGATAAGCATCCAGCTTTCTGGATGCTACGATAGCGGAATTCTGCAATTTCAATGTACCGGAAGCAGCATTGCGCGGATTGGCGAAAAGCGGTTCCTCACGTGCTTCCTTTTCCCGGTTCAGTTCTTCGAAGACCACCCAGGGCATCAGAATTTCCCCTCTGATTTCGAATGACTTAGGATAATTCCCATGGAGTACCAGCGGAATCGTCCGGATTGTCTTCACATTATCCGTCACGTTATCGCCCTTTTCACCGTCGCCACGGGTGACGGCACGCACCAGTTTGCCGTCCTCGTAAGTCAACGAGATGGAAGTGCCGTCATACTTCAGCTCGCAGCAGATTTCAAAATCTTCGTTCAGTGCTTTCTTTACCCGTTCGTAGAAGTCGGTCACTTCACTTTCGGAATAAGTGTTTCCTAATGAAAGCATGGGATATTTGTGTGCCACTTGTGTGAAATTCTTGTTCAAATCACTTCCTACACGCATCGTGGGCGAATTATCATCTTGGTATTCAGGATGTTCTTTCTCTAACTCTTGTAGCTCGCGCATGAGGTCGTCAAACTCCTTATCGGATATTTCAGGAGCATTCAGCACATAATAATTGTAGTTGTGCCGGTGTAATTCCGCACGAAGCCTGTCTATTTTTTCTTTTACAGTCATAGGGTTTTCGGATTGTTTGAACGCAAAAATACGGGTTTCTCCCCGAATATTTGTACTTTTGCAGCTTGAAATAGCTAAAATAAAGTTATATGCGCATTGACATTATCACAGTTTTACCGGAAATGATTGAGGGATTCTTCAACTGTTCCATTATGAAACGTGCTCAAAATAAAGGGCTTGCAGAGATATGTATACATAATCTTCGTGATTATACAGAAGATAAGTACCGTCGTGTAGACGATTATCCGTTTGGCGGCTTCGCCGGAATGGTGATGAAAATAGAGCCGATAGAGCGATGCATCAACGCTCTGAAGGCTGAGCGGGATTACGACGAGGTTATCTTTACTACCCCCGACGGTGAACAGTTCAATCAGCCGATGGCAAATACTCTTTCCCTTGCCCGGAATCTCATCATTCTCTGCGGGCATTTCAAAGGGATAGATTACCGGATTCGCGAACATCTCATCACGAAAGAAATCAGCATCGGCGACTATGTGCTGACTGGTGGAGAACTGGCGGCGGCCGTCATGGCAGATGCCATCGTCCGCATCATTCCGGGAGTGATTTCCGATGAGCAATCTGCACTTTCAGATTCCTTTCAGGACAATCTGCTGGCAGCGCCGGTCTATACGCGTCCCGCTGACTACAACGGATGGAAGGTTCCTGATATTTTACTTTCCGGACACGAGGCAAAAATTAAAGAATGGGAGCTGCAACAGTCATTGGAAAGGACCCGTAGACTGCGTCCGGATTTGTTGGGAGAATAAGTCTACTGATGTAAATAAAAAGAAAAAGGACATTCGTTGACGAATGTCCTTTTTTATGAATATATATGGCGAATGACGTTCTCTTGTTATTCACTATACCTCAAGTGCACCGATAATGTCCTTTACGGACTGATAACCGTGTCTGTCGAGATAGTCATTTATTCCTTCTGCCACTTTCACCGTAACCGTGGGATCTATGAAGTTTGCCGTACCAATCTGGATGGCAGAGGCACCTGCAAGCATGAATTCCACAGCATCTTTCCAGTTCATGATACCTCCCAAACCTATGACGGGGATTTTTACTGCTTTGGCTACTTGCCATACCATACGTAAGGCAATGGGTTTTACGGCTGCACCGGACATACCACCGGTTACAGTGGAGAGCATGGGACGCCTGCGTTCCGCGTCTATAGCCATTCCCAGCAGGGTATTGATGAGGGAAACGCTGTCTGCGCCGCCATTTTCGGCTGCACGGGCTATTTCGGTGATGTCGGTAACGTTCGGTGAGAGTTTTACGATAAGTGTCTTTTTGTAAACTGAGCGCACGGCTTTTACTACTTCTTCTGCTCCTTTGGCAGTAACTCCGAATGCCATTCCGCCTTGCTTCACATTGGGGCAAGAAATGTTCAATTCTATGGCAGGAATTTTGTCAAGTTCATTAATAATGGCTGCTGTTTCGGCATAGTCTTCGATGGCAGACCCCGAAACATTCACAATCATGTTGGTTTGAATGTCTTTAATGTGAGGATAGATATGTTCGACAAAGTAATGAACGCCCTTATTCTGTAGTCCTACAGCGTTTAACATACCTGAAGGAGTCTCTGCCATACGCGGATATGGATTGCCTTCACGTTTGTGAAGGGTGGTTCCCTTTACAATTATACCACCTATTCGCGATAGTTCGATGAAATCGGCGAATTCTTCACCATATCCGAATGTTCCGGATGCAGTCATCACCGGATTATTCATTTGTAATTCGCCAATATTTACACTTAAATCTGCCATAATAGTTTGTTTATATTAAAAACCGGACCTTCTTTACATACGCACAAATGGCCTTCCGTGGTATTTTCCACACAGCACAGACAAGCACCTATGCCACACGCCATCATATTCTCCAAAGATACCTCGCAACTGATGCCTTTACTTTTGGCATACTTTGCTACTGCCATCATCATCGGTTTCGGACCACAAGTATATATCTGTTCAAAGCACACCTTATCTAGTATGGAATGTTGCGTTACATATCCCTTTTCTCCATGGCTGCCATCCTCAGTGGTGGTATATACCTCGCCATAGGCGGCAAACTGTTCCAGCTGAAGCAAGTCCTTGTCACTTCTGGCACCTAGCAGGAATATTGGCTTGCAGCCTTTCTTGGTAAGCTGTTCGCCTAAATATAACATAGGAGCTGTTCCTACACCTCCACCCACCAGCAAGAGCTTGTCTGAGGGTTTTTCAGGCATTGTGAAGCTGTTTCCCAGTGGAAGCACTACATTGATTATATCGCCTGCTTTTGCTTCGCCTAGTCGCTTGGTTCCGTTGCCTACAAGTTGGATTAAAAACCAGACTTCATTCCGTTGTCTATCTACATAATTGATGGAGATGGGGCGGCGTAAGAAAGTGGCAGGCGAGCCGTCCACGCGAATCTCTGCAAATTGTCCCGGCAACATTTCCGGAAGCGGGGACGGAGAAGTCAGCTTCAGCAGCACGTAGTTGGCGTGTAAGCGGAGGTTCTCCGTCACTGTCAGATCTAAAATATACTTTTTCATATCTATAAAGAGGGATGTTTTTCTTTTCGGATGCAAAGATAATGTAAACCGAGTGTAGAATAAAATGAACCCGTTTCTTTTTTATGCCGGGGCGTTAGTCTATTTCCATTCTCATTCTTCAATTTTCCGGTTTGAAAGTCTCGTAGGTATTATCATCAAAAAAAATTCTTATTTCAGTGATTTTTCTGGGAGGTCTTTCTTTGTATATAATCTCTTGTTTTACAATTTCTTTAGGCGTTTTTGAGGATGTTTCTAATGCAATTTCCGTGCGATTCTCAGTTTCATCCAGCCCGTTGGTCAGATTTTCCGGATTCTCAGCAAATAGAGGATAGTCGAATCCATCATTTTCGGGTGAGTCCGGATTATTACTCATATTGCCTTGGCCGGTAAGCAGCCACTCCAAGTTTATATCATTGTAACGTTGATGCAATCGGAGAATAACTTCCGTACTTGGATATTTGTTACGCGGACCCAAGATGTGGGAAATGGTGGCTTGGGCCACACCGATGCTCTCGGCAAAAGCTCCTGCTGTCAGTTTCTCTCGGTCCATAACCATTTTGAATCTGTCTTTTATGCTCATGGCTTATGTGTTTATTACAATTGTATATGATAATTATTGGATTACAAAAGTAAAAAAACAGCGTCATAAAAGCAAATTAAAAATGTAATATTTTATATTTCACAAATGAAATACTATTATTACAATATTAATTATTACAAATGCTATAGTAGGAATAATGAGCAAAATAGATATTTATTCAAGGTTTAATAAAATAATATATATGTATGGCTATTAGAGGTATTATGCTATATTTATTTGGCATAAAATCCTATATTACATTTGTTTTTTGCCAATCCTTCGTATTATATAATCTGATAATTTGATAAAATAATATATATTATTGATATTTGCATAGTTATATATTATAAACTAGTAGGTTAACCCCTACTCTATTATTTTTGTAAATCATTAGTTTACGACATTAAATATCGTATATTACATTTGTATTTTCAAATGTAATATCACAATTGTTATATAATATTTTTAAATGTAGTGATTATGTAATGTCATATATTTACAACAGTAAATACTTGTAGTTGCAGATTACAACTATCGTACTCATGAAAAGCATGACAGATTCTTTTTATACCGATTTAAAGTCAGAGTGATTTTTACATTCCTCCTTACTAAGAAGAAAAAATGTGACATGAATAAGAAAATAAGATTCTCTCTTTATTGTCTGTTCTTCAGGATTTGAATCCTCGCCTTATTTCCGCATAAGTGGTCGATTCGTCGTGAAAAAACGATTCTCAAGGCTTATAAATGAGTGTAGTATATTGTGAATATGAGAGTTATCTCTTATTCTCTTGTCTGTATTGAAGGATGAAATAGAAAAAAGGGGGATAAATCCCCCTAAAAATAACAGAATGGTAGCAAATCAGTCGTTAGTGTAGAATCTTAAAGACCAGTTCCCGGAGGATATCTCCATCGCTTAGAGAGGAATTTCCTACTCCTTTGGATTTGGCATCTGAATATCGAATCTCTCCGATTATCTGCATGGTCTTTACACCGCTATAGCGACGCATGGCACTTAGGTATTCGCGAGACTGCCAAGGAGTTTTCAAGCCTATGAAGCCGGCAATGCCCTGCTCTGTTTTTTCGGGGGCATAGTATGCCAACATCAAGTTGGAGAAGAAACCGAAAAGTAAAGATAAAGTCATTTGAATAGGGTTTGTTTTCGGATTTTCTTCAAAATATTTTATTATTTTATTGGCCTTTAGTATATCTTTTTCTACGATGGCACTGCGAAGTTCAAAGTTATTATAATCCTTGCTGATTCCGATGTTGCGTTCTATCTGTTCGGGGGTGACGCGTGTCTGACCTTTTGGAAGAGTTATAATCAGTTTTTCCAGTTCTCCCGTAAGGCGGCTGAGGTCCGTACCTACGAAATCGGCAAGCATGGAGGTGGCTTTGGGTTCCAAGTCTACACCTTTGCGCTTCATGTATGAGGTGATGAATGCCGGTAACTGGGCATCCTTCACCTTCTTGGATTCGAACAAGACCCCCACCTTTTCTATTTCGGCAGCCAGTTTCTTCCTTCTGTCCAGTACTCCATGTTTGTGGCATAGGACAAGAATAGTGGAATTCAACGGCCTTTGCAGGTAGTATGAAAGCTCTTCCATGTTGCGGATGGCTTGTGCCTCCTTTACAACTACGACTTGGCGTTCGGACATCATCGGATAGCGCTTGGCCGCATTGATGACGGTAGCCATATCCACGTCTGCACCGTAAACTACGGTCAGGTTGAATTCCTTTTCGGTGTCAGTGAGAACGTTATCTGTGATATAGTCGGAGATGAGGTCTATGTAATACGATTCCTCGCCCATAAGATAGTAGATGGGGCGATATTGCTTGGCTCTCAGCTCCTTTAGAATATCATCACATGTGGTTTCTTGTTTTGCCATATATAAAGTAAAAGTGCTACGGGATGCCCATAAGGGACTACCAGTCGAATTTCAAGTGTTTTACGGTTTTTTTCTCATCAATAATCATGCGCAGGGATGCAATGCCGATTTCAACATGCTCATTTACATAGTTCTGGGTAACCAGATTGTCGCTCTTGTCGGTTTTTACACCTTCCGGAATCATCGGTTGGTCTGAAACCAGCAGAAGGGCTCCCGTGGGAATATGATTGGCAAAACCACAACTGAACAAAGTCGCTGTCTCCATATCAACGGCCATGGCACGGGTTTTCTTCAGATATTCCTTGAATACCTCGTCATGTTCCCAGATGCGGCGGTTGGTGGTGTATACGGTACCGGTCCAGTAGTCGCGAGCATAGTCGCGGATGGCAGAAGAAACGGCGCGTTGCAACATAAATGCCGGGAGTGATGGAACTTCGGGTGGGAAGTAGTCGTTGGAAGTACCCTCGCCACGGATGGCGGCTATGGGAAGGATAAGGTCTCCTATTCTATTTTTCTTGTCTATGCCGCCACACTTACCTAGGAACAGACATGCCTTGGGTTTGATGGCGCTTAACAAGTCCATGATAATGGCGGCATTAGGGCTTCCCATGCCGAAGTTGATGATGGTCATTCCTTCCGCACTGGCAGATATCATGTTGGCATCTTTACCGAAAATGGGAACATTGAACTTTTCTGCGAAAATCTCTACGTACTTGTTGAAGTTGGTCAACAGAATGTACTCTCCAAAATCCTCCAGGTTACGTTTTGTGTAACGGGGCAGCCAATTGGCTACGATTTCTTCTTTTGTTTTCATAAGATTTCATTAAATTTGTGTTCCCGAAAGACGGGGAACCATTATTTAACTTACAAATGTAGTAAATGTTATCGTTAAACCTACCAGCATTCGATACTAAAATTGCCGTAAGAGACGGAAAAAATGTTATTTTCGATGTAATCCGTCGTCGTTATGTCGCCTTGACACCCGAAGAATGGGTACGGCAGCACTTCGTTCACTTTCTTCTTGTTCACAAGGGGTATCCGCAAGCGCTTATGGCAAATGAGGTGCAGGTACAGCTGAACGGTACAAAGAAACGCTGTGATACAGTGCTCTATCGGCGTGACCTCACTGCCCGGATGATTGTGGAATACAAGGCCCCCGAAATAGAAATCACCCAAAAGGTTTTCGACCAGATTACTCGCTACAACATGGTGCTGAAAGTGGATTATCTGGTTGTCAGCAACGGGCTTCAGCATTATTGTTGCCACATAGATTACGAGCATAACAGCTATACTTTTCTGCAAGATATACCCGAGTATCAAAATTTATAGGAGGAGCTGACGATAGCCTCCTTGTTTTTCTTATCTATCTTATCTCATCGCATCGTATACCATGCGTGATATGCGAGCGATGATGTCCGCATTGTCCTCGTCCGTCTCGTATGAGTCCATGACGAAGGCGGCAATGTAGTATTTCCGGCCGTCGGGAAGGATAACGAGTCCGGCATCATTATCCGCAGTTTTCATGCCGTCGGCATTGCGGTCGGAAGAGCCGGTCTTGTGTCCTACCATGGTTTGGGCTGGCAACATACCTTTCAGTTTGTTGGCACCGGTTTCAGTATCTATCATGGTCTGCCATAAGAAGTCTTTCAGCTCCTTGTTGGAGAACAACTCTTTTTCATCGGCCGTTCTCAGTAGTCGGACTATAGCGGAAGGAGTACTCCAGTTGCGGTATACAGCCTCGAAACTGGAGTGCATGTCATCTTCTGTTTCCGAGAGGTTGAAGGAGTCGATACCCAACCTGCGGATATAGTCATTGATATATTTAATACCTCCTACATATTCTATCAAGATGTCACAGGCATTGTTGTCGCTTTGGGAAATACTGTATTGCATCAGTTTCCTAAGCGTAATCGTAAAATCCTGATTGGGAAATTTCTTCCGAAGGGGGCTGTAGGTATTGGGCAGCATTTGGGATGCCTTTATGGAAACAATGCTGTCCAGACTGATTCCCAGCTTGTCCATCTTGTCCAGTACGGCCAGTGCCACATGGAATTTGAATACACTAAGCAAGGGGAAGTGTACATGGTCGTTATATCGGAGCATATCTCCTTTGTCTGTCCATACGGCTATACCGACGGTGGCTTTCTTGTCTTTGAGTAGACTGTCAATCTGGTTTTCAAGTCTTGATACTTGCAGTGGTCGGATGGCGGTAGCCATGCAAGCGAACAAAGCAAGTATCGTGATGAAATATGCTTTCAACATTTTATGGGTACGACAAAAAATCAGCATACAAAGATACATTTTTTGTTATGAATTCCTCTTTTTGCTGCTGAACTTTTCCTGCAACTTCTGCACCAATTCGTAGAAATTCGGAATATAGACCGTGGCGAGCAAGGTATTCAGCGCCATATCGAATACTACGGCACCTTCCCGGTGCGATGCGTTTTCCCGCTCCTGCTCGAGTTGCAAAAAGCTGCGAGCGGCATGACTCCGAATGCAAGCGATGCCATCAGGATAAGTCTGCAGGCAGATATGCTCTGTCTGGAACGCCGCATCGCGGTTGGCTTTCTGTGCCATGCCGCAGGGCATAGGCATAATATGAGCAACGCAGTGCTCCAATCTTTTATATTCATAAACAAATAAAGGTTTAGGTAGTTATCTTTTTATGGGATTGATAACAACCTAAACCTCTATTTGTTTATGAGTATTTACTCTGTATACCCAAGTATCTTAGAAGGCATACCCGAATCCTACATTCAGGTAGATGGGATACATGGCAAAGGTAATGGTATTGAAATCTTTCTTGAAAATATCATTCAATCCCCATGTAAGGTCGGCAAATACACTCAGATGTTTGAAGGCACGCCAGTCTACACCAGCTTGCACGCTCCAGGCAAACTTGCGCAAGTCATCCGAAAAGTCGTAAGTGGCAATGGCACCGTCGGAGAAGTTTACCTTTTCTCCGGTGGAGTCTCCTTCACGCAAATAGCCTTCATATACATGTCCGGAGAATTCCTCATCCATCAGATATGAGACATATATACCTGCTTTGGCCCGCAATCGTGAGTTGATTTTATATGCACCCAGCACGGGGACGGTGATGTAGGCATTGCGTACTTTAGTTTTTACTCCCCCGGTCCAGTTGCCTTTCAAACGGTTACCGTCATTTCCTATGATTTCCATGCCATAGTTCTTTACTGTCGCTTTGGTAATCATATTTTTGGTTTCCAGTCTTACACCGGTTATTACACCCCATTTTTTTGTTTTGCCCAACCATTTGATGGCATTTCCTTCCAGCATAAAGGCTAAGGTAGGATTATAGGCATCGATACTTCGTATTTCTACGGGTAATGGAAGCGGAGAAGTGCCGCCGATACTGACACCGGCCCTTATTTCATATTCCCAACCGTGTAGAGCGGCGTTTATAAGCGTACGGTTCTGGTTTTCTTGAGCGTATAAGGCAGTCTGCATACATCCCACCAGTACGATAAATGCTAATATTTTCTTTATCATGTTGTATTCCAATTCTATATGATTCTTATTCGTAAATCAGTTCCACTTCGTCTATAAGTAAAGTGCTTCCTGGAGCACCCTCAAAAGTGGCACCATCCTTGCTTGAGGCAAATATGATGCCTATCTTATATTCTCCTTTAGCCAGTCTGGCTTCGTCAATCTTCTTTCCGTACCGTTGGTAGTCGAAAGGTATATCAAAGAATTTCCATTCGTCTCCTTCTGTTTCTTGCGGATTGGAAACTAAAGCAAGAGCCACCATGCTGGAGTGTTCGTAGTTTTGATTCGGCAGATTTCCATCCAGTGTTACATCTGTCCCCTTTCCTGCACTGTCATATTTTACTCCATCATAAAATATTGCATAGATATTGAATATATCTTTTCGGGAGGTATATTCGCCATTTTCATAAAATTGTTCTCCGGCCTTATACTTATAGTATCCAGTCAGTCGTAAAGGTTTATTGTAGAAAGGAGTACCGAAGCGCGTAGCACTAAGCGGATTGGTAATAGCATTCTGCATGTCGAAACTGCCGATAAACAGATTACCGGCGGCGATGGGCATACCTACCATGTTACCTAAGTCGCCAGTGAGGCGTGTTTCCAATTTCACACATTTTCCAGTTTTGCCATTGTCTATTTGGGTAGTAGGATAATCTTCTGTTGCGGCTTCACTCATAGCCCATTTGAATCCCTTATTACCACTTGCCCATGTCAATTCGTTACCGGAATCTTGCTCTTCGTAGAATTCCTGCCATACATTTTGCATGATTCTTACCTTTTCAAAGTGGTATGTAGTCGGAATATTACTTGCCTTTTGCTCTCTGACAGTAATAGCATAAACACGATGCCAAGCTTTATCTTCCGAAGTGACTGTATATCGTACCGATGTCGTGAAATCCTGTACACTCCCATTGGCAGGACTGATGGTAGCACCCGGAGTCAACTCGAATATAGGAGCGAGCTTTTTATCCGTACCTTCTTTTACACTGATTCGTATCGGATAGGCATTTTGGCTTTCGTCGTACGACGGGTTCAAATCAATGTACGAATTTGCCAGTATATCTTCTTCAAAAGAAATACTTGTTATATCAGCTTCAGCATTGGGTGCTTCATCTTTTATGCACGATGCCATCAATATTCCTAAAAGTGAATAAAGTATGAATAATTTGTTTTGTCTCATGCTTTTTTATCTAATTCTATTAATTTTTTGATGAGCAAAACTACACCTTTTTTCTTTAACTATAGAGTTTTATGAGCTTATTTAACAAAAAAAACGGCAATAGAGGTCTTGACTATTGCCGTTTTTTTTGTAAAAATGTTCTATTTTTAATTATCTGAGCCGATATGTACGATTTTTCTTTTTGCTCTTACTGGCTTTTCCTTTACAACTTCCACTTTCTGTTCGGGAGTTATACCAGCCAGTTCCGGGTCAATCATGATACGGCCACAATATTCGCAAACGATGATTTTCTTACGTGAACGAATATCCAATTGTCTCTGGGGCGGAATCTTATTGAAGCAACCACCGCAGGCATCGCGCTGTACATATACGATACCCAGTCCATTGCGTGAATTCTTACGGATACGTTTGAAGGACTGAAGCAGACGGGGTTCGATTTTTGTTTCCAGTTCTTTGGCCTTGTCTCTCAGCTTCTCTTCCTCTTGCTTGGTTTCGGAAATAATCTCGTCCAGTTCACTCTTCTTAACGTCAAGGTCTTTTTGTCTTTCTTCCAGCGCAGTAGCACTTTCTGCCACTTCCTGAGATTTTTCTTCCTCTTGTGCGGCAAATTCCTTGATACGCTTTTCGCAGAGTTCGATTTCCAATGTCTGGAATTCGATTTCCTTGCTCAAGAAGTCATATTCGCGGTTGTTGCGCACGTTGTCCTGCTGGTCTTTATATTTAGCTACGGAAGCCTTTGCGGTTTCAATTTCAACTTTCTTTCCTGCGATGGAGGATTTCAACTCGGATACTTCTGCCTTGATTCTGTCTATACGGGTACTCAGACCGGCTATTTCGTCTTCCAAGTCCTGTACTTCCAGTGGAAGTTCACCTCTCAACGTCTTGATTTCATCGATTTTGGACAGCATTGTCTGCAATTGGAACAAAGCTTTCAACTTCTGTTCTACGGTCAATTCCTGAGAATCTTTTTTTGCTTCTTTAGCCATTTTACTTACATGTATTTTATGGGGTTTGTATTCACCTTGGTCATCTGGACCTCAAAATGAGGAAACAAATCCCGGATTATTGTATAAAATATTTCTTTCGTATATTGCTCACTTTCATAATGCCCTATTTCAGCCAATAATATATCGGTATCATGTTCGAAATAGTCATGGTATTTTATCTCGCCGGTGATAAAGACATCTGCACGGTTGCGGATGGCAAGCGGCATTAGGAAAGCGCCGGCACCGCCACATAATGCAACAGTCTGTATTTCCCGCCCGAGGAGTTTGTTATGTCTGAGACACCCTACTTCGAAGGTTTTCTTTATCCGTTTCAGGAACTCAAGCTCTGTCTCCGGTGTTTCCAGTTCACCAATAACACCGGCTCCGGCTTGTGGCCATGAGTTTTGAAAGGGATAAATATCATAGACCGGTTCTTCATATGGATGTGCCGCAAGCAGTGCCTTGACAGCTCCCGCTTTTTTGTAGGCGGGTATGATTGTTTCAATACGCACTTCCCGTTCGGTATGCAGCTCCCCTATCGCTCCACAGTATGGGGTGGCACCTTCCCTGGCACGGAATGTCCCCTCGCCTTCCAGATTATAACTGCACGAATCATAATTACCGATATTGCCACATCCGGCATCGAACAAGGATTTCCGTACTTCTTCCGCTTTGGCAGTCGGTACAAATGTGGTCAGCTTTACCAGCGCATTTTCCTTGGCTTCCAGGATACGAACATTTCTTAAACCTATTTTTTCGGCAATTTTGAAGTTCACTCCTCCCCGCGCATTATCCAGGTTGGTGTGCGCAGCATAAACAACGATGTCATTCTTGATGGCTTTCAAGATACAACGTTCCACATAATCCCTGCCCGTGATGGATTTATACCCTTTGAAAATGAGAGGGTGATGTGATATAACCACATTATACCCCAATGCAATGGCTTCATCCAGTACAGCTTCAGTAACGTCAAGACACAACAAAGCCCCTGTTGCTTCCACATCTGTCAATCCGATTTGCAGGCCGGCATTATCAAATCCGTCTTGCAATGGCAGAGGCGCGAACCGTTCAAGGGCGCTTACTAATTCCTTAATTTTCATTGTGAACAGAAAATTTGGTTGCAAATATAGTAAAAAGCAATGGATTAAAAAGAATTCCAGTTTAAAAAAAGTCTTGTAGGCTGTATATTTATATATAATTGAACTATTTTTGTGGGTACAATATGGTTATTTATGCTCCTTTTTTCCCTTCTTCTCCACCATCACCGGCAGTAGCTTGCCGTAAGCATCAAACGACTTGCGGGAAGCCAAAGAGATTGTAATCATCAGTGACAGCATGGAGGCGGTAAAGGTGATGACCATGATCATCATCTGATATTTGATGGCCACATTCGGGCTGCTACCACCCAATATCTGCCCAATCATGGTTCCCGGAAAAGCAACCAGCCCCATCACGGATATATTGGCAATCAGCGGACTGAAGGATTTGATGATGGCTTGGCGGATGAAGGGTGCTTGTGCCTCTGCTCTTGTGGCGCCATTGCCGAGAAGATACCGGTAAAGCTGTTGTTCCCGTTTCAGTCCGCTATAATAGGTGTTGAGGGCTATGACGTTACTGGATAGCATGTTACCCATCAATATGCCGAAAATAGGGATGAAATACCGGGCGCTGAATACGTTTTCCACTCTCAGTACTATTCCGATAAAGTACAAGCCTACACATACTACACTGCATAAGAAACCTGTAGAGATGGGCAGGAGCAGAATCTTCCTCTTCAATTGCGTTCGTGCCAATGCCGTCTGCGATGCTACGAATATCATGACAATTACCCATAGAAAGTTTATCCACGGGTTATCCCACAAGAAGAGATAGTTCAGGTATATGCCGATGAAGAACAGCTGGACAATCATGCGTGCCGTACCTATCACAGTAGCGCGCAACAGTCCGGTCTTGAACTTCCAGATGTAAAACAGCGGTATTAATAATAGCAATAATCCGATGCCCAGGCTGAGGTATGATATATCTATGGTTCCCAATAGTGTGTATGTTATTTCATGATTATATGTCGGTCACATCCGTTGGCGAATCTTTTGTCATGGGATACGGTCAGTATGGCACTTCCATTTTCTGTCTGCCTGCGGAAGAAAGAGAGCACTTTTTCCGCGGAACCGGAGTCGAGAGCGGAAGTCGGTTCATCGACAATGGTCAGTGGTTTGCCAATCATTGAGGCTACGGCTATCATCATCCGTTGGCGCTGGCCTCCGGAAATTTCGTTTACCCGTTTGTAATATAACTCCCGCTCCAGACCCAAATCCTCGAAACATGCAAATAAGCGGGTTTCAGAAAAAGGCGTGCCCCGGTTTGCCTTTAGACCGAAGGGCAACTGTACCATGTCCTTTACCCACTCCAGCGGCAATGCCAGTTCTTGTGGAATCCATGCAGTCTGCTTACGGACAACGTCGACGTTTCCTTTATCCAGCGGAATACCGTCTAATACGATACGTCCTTCTTTTAACGGGGTAAACCCAAGTATGGCATTCAGCAGTGACGATTTACCGCATCCCGAAGGGCCGGAGATACTGGCTATCTCTCCCCTTTCCAATTGCAGGTTGAAACCCGAGAAAAGTATATCGTTGCCGTAGGCGATACTGGCATTTTCTATTTGCAGCATGGCGTTCCTTTTAATCTTTCTGTATTGCAAAGATAGTGCAAAAAAATATTTGTGCTATCTTTGACGCACTAATTAATTCAGGAAAGAAAGACTATGATACAGAATGAACGTGATTGCCGCCATGAACATGTGCTTGACGTGGCAAGACAAATGCTGATTGCTGCGCGCACGGCACCGAAAGGAAAAGGTATTGATGTGATTGAAGCTGCGCTGGTTACGGGTGAAGACATTAAAAAGCTGTCTGAAAAGATGGTCGCTATGGTTGAAGAGCACGGTATGAAGTTCTTTCTCCGTGATGCGGACAACATTTTGCAGGCTGAATGTGTAATTATAATAGGTACGCGCGAGCAGATGCAAGGTTTGAATTGCGGACACTGCGGTTTTCCCACTTGTGCCGGTCGTCCGGAGGGAGTGCCTTGTGCCTTGAATACGGTGGATGTAGGGATAGCTGTAGGTTCGGCTTGTGCCATGGCTGCCGATTTGAGGGTGGATACCCGTGTCATGTTTTCTGTCGGACTTGCCGCTCAGCGTTTGGATTGGCTGAAAGGATGCAAGACTGTCTTTGCCATTCCGGTGAGTGCATCCTCCAAGAATCCATTCTTCGACCGGAAACCGAAGGAAGATAAGTGATAATTGACGAGTAGAGGTTTACAATCATAGAGTAGAGGTTTAGAAGTCTGAAGTAGAGGTTTGGCAATTCTAAACCTGAGGTTTATTCTCCCTCTCTCTCTGCTAACTTAAAAAGTAACGAATTAGAAAAGATAAATAATATGGGATATTTTGTAGGAATTCCATTGGGTGGTGCAACGGAGAAAGACTGTCAGGTGCGTTTTGGCAAGAATATGAGCTTTCAGGTAGAGACACGTGCTCCCCACTTGCCTGCCGAATGGGCCTTGCAAAGCGGCATACAGCTTACATGGCCCCATGCGGGTACAGACTGGACCTATATGTTGGACGAAGTGCAGGAATGTTTTGTAGCCATTGCCCGCGAAATAGCCGCCCGGGAGACATTGCTGATTGTAACTCCGGAACCGGACGAAGTGAAAAAACAGATTGCCGACAGGGTAAATATGGAAAATGTCCGTTTCCTGAAGTGTGAAACGAATGACACTTGGGCACGCGACCATGGAGCTATCACCCTATTGGATGCTGACGGTGTATCTCTGCTCGACTTTAAGTTCAACGGATGGGGATTGAAGTTTGCATCCGATAAGGATAATTTGATTACGCGTCGTGCAGTAGAGGCAGAAGTGATGAAAGGAAAGTATGTAAATCGCTTGGGGTTTGTCCTTGAAGGCGGTTCCATCGAAAGTGACGGCATGGGTACGTTGCTTACCACCTCCGAATGTCTGCTTTCCCCTAACCGGAACGGACAGATGAACCGGGTGGAAATTGAGGAATATCTTCGTTCCGTCTTTCACCTGCAACGCGTCCTTTGGCTGGACCACGGTTATTTGGCAGGTGACGATACGGACAGCCATATAGACACACTGGCCCGTTTCTGCCCTGCCGACACGATAGCCTATGTGCAATGCAAGGATGTGGATGATGAGCATTACGAAGAACTGCATCGCATGGAGGAGCAACTGAAGACTTTCCGTACGTTGAAGGGGGAACCTTACCGTTTGCTGGCTCTGCCCATGGCCGATAAGATAGAAGAAGAAGGGGAACGGCTTCCCGCCACTTACGCTAATTTCTTGATTCTGAATGATGCAGTGCTTTACCCCACTTATCGCCGGCCGGAGAATGATGCCCGTGCAGGGGAAGTGCTGCGGGAGGCTTTTCCCGGTTATGAAATTATTGGGATAGATTGCCGTGCTTTGATTAAGCAACACGGCTCTTTGCATTGTGTTACCATGCAATATCCCATAGGGGTGTTGAAGTAATGTCGATTATACATAGTAAAACGTAAACCATAGAATAAGATGGCAAGAAAAATAAAAGTAGGTATTATCCAGCAGGCCAATACCAAGGACTTCAGGACTAATTTAATGAATTTGGCCAAAAGCATAGAGGCATGTGCAGCGCACGGAGCCCAGTTGGTTGTTTTGCAGGAACTGCATAACTCTCTGTATTTCTGTCAGACGGAAAACACGCAGTTGTTCGACTTGGCAGAACCGATTCCCGGCCCTTCGACGGGATTCTATTCCGAATTGGCTGCTGCCAACGATATTGTACTGGTCACTTCTCTGTTCGAGAAACGCGCTCCCGGATTGTATCATAACACAGCAGTTGTTTTTGAGCGTGATGGCAGCATCGCCGGAAAATACCGGAAGATGCATATTCCTGATGACCCTGCCTATTATGAGAAATTTTATTTTACTCCCGGTGATATAGGCTTCGAACCTATTCAGACGTCTTTGGGTAAGTTGGGGGTATTGGTATGCTGGGACCAGTGGTATCCGGAAGCAGCACGTTTGATGGCATTGAAGGGAGCTGAAATATTGATATATCCTACGGCCATTGGCTGGGAAAGCAGTGATACGGATGATGAAAAGGCACGTCAGCTCAATGCTTGGATTATCTCCCAGCGTGGACATGCTGTGGCCAACGGTTTGCCGGTGGTTTCTGTGAACCGTGTGGGACATGAGCCGGATCCTTCCATGCAGACCAACGGTATCTTGTTTTGGGGAAATAGTTTCGTGGTCGGACCGCAAGGTGAATTCTTGGCCCAAGCAGGAAACGAACGGCCGGAAAATATCGTTGTAGAAGTGGACTTGGAACGTTCGGAGAATGTACGCCGTTGGTGGCCTTTCTTGCGCGACCGCAGAATTGACGCCTATGACGGATTGACGAAACGATTTCTTGACTGATAGCAACAGGGATTTTTTGTGTGTGGGGAAATTAACGGAATGTCACCCGTTTGTTCATCAGGAAATTGACACTTCCGTAAATGAATAATCCCAGAAACTGGGCAAGGTATTCGTTGCAGTCCAGCCCCTCCACCAATCCGATGAGGAAAAGGAATTGTGCTCCGTAAGCCATTCCGAAAGCTATGGAAAAGAGCAGCACTTGTCGCCAAGTGTTGCTCTTTTTTTTTGTGGGGAATATCCAGTACTTGCACCAGATGAAGTTGTGTATCTGTGCAAGTATATATGCGGTTACATTGGAGAGCATATAGTTGATTTCCAGTTCGTCCATCATTACCCATACGGTAACAGCCATAATCAAGGCATTCAGCGTGCCGATTATTGCAAAACGAAAAATGCGTGCAGATTCTTTCACCCTCCTACTTTGTAACAGCTCTTACTCTTTCACTTCAACAATCAGGTTCAGTTCGTCCAGTTGCTTCTGATCGATAGCCGAAGGTGCATCCAGCATTACATCGCGTCCACTGTTATTTTTGGGGAATGCAATGCAGTCGCGAATACTGTCGAGACCTGCGAAGATGCTGACCCAACGGTCCAGACCGTATGCCAGACCACCGTGAGGAGGTGCGCCGTATTTGAAGGCATTCATCAAGAAGCCAAACTGCTCCTGAGCCTTCTCCGGAGTGAATCCGAGAATCTCAAACATTTTGGCTTGCAACTGTGCATCGTGGATACGGATAGAACCTCCACCCACTTCAATACCGTTGCACACCATGTCGTATGCATCTGCCCGGACAGCTGCCGGGTTGGTGTCCAGCAAAGGAATATCTTCGTCTTTCGGATGGGTGAACGGATGGTGCATAGCCATCAGGCGGCCTTCTTCATCACTCCACTCAAACATCGGAAAGTCAACCACCCAGAGGCAGACGAACTTGTTCTTGTCGCGCAGTCCCAGTTGGTTACCCATTTCAAGACGCAACTCGTTCAGTTGCTTGCGGGTCTTCATGGCATCGTCACCGCTCAGAATCAGAATCAGGTCACCAGGCTTGGCGTTGAAAGCAGCCTTCATTTCCTGTAATACTTCCTGCGTATAGAACTTGTCGACACTTGATTTTACGTTGCCATCTGCCTCTACGCGCGCATATACCATACCTTTGGCACCGATTTGCGGTCTTTTCACGAATTCGGTCAGCGCATCCAGTTGTTTACGTGTATAATGTGCGGCGCCTTCTGCGCAGATACCACCGATGTAGGCTGCATTGTCGAATACCGGGAATCCGTGTCCTTTCATGATGTCCATCAGTTCCACAAACTTCATGCCGAAACGAAGGTCGGGCTTGTCGCTACCGTAATACTTCATGGCATCTGCCCACGGCATACGCATGAACGGTTCGTCCATCTCTACACCACGGATTTCCTTAAACAGATATTTGGCCATGCCTTCAAAGAGGTTGATGACGTCATCCTGCTCCACAAAAGACATTTCGCAGTCAATCTGTGTGAATTCCGGCTGGCGGTCGGCACGCAGGTCTTCGTCACGGAAACATTTGGCTATCTGAAAGTAACGGTCGAAACCGGAAACCATCAACAATTGCTTCAGTGTCTGCGGGCTTTGAGGCAAGGCATAGAATTGTCCCGGGTTCATACGTGAAGGAACAACGAAATCGCGTGCACCTTCGGGTGTGGAACCTACCAGAATAGGAGTTTCCACTTCGATGAATCCCTGATTGTCCAAATATTTGCGTACTTCAATTGTCATTTTATGACGAAGTTCCAGATTGTTGCGTACGTTGGCACGGCGCAAGTCCAGATAACGGTACTTCATGCGGATATCGTCGCCACCGTCCGTATTCTCCTCAATGGTGAAGGGAGGGGTCAGGGATGAATTCAAGACATTCAGTTCCGATACGATGATTTCAATGTCTCCCGTCGGGATATGCTGGTTTTTACTGAAACGTTCGTTTACGGTACCTTTTACCTGAATTACGAATTCACGGCCCAAGTGGTTGGCACGCTCGCAAAGTTCGGCATTCACCTCTTCGTTGAACACTAATTGGGTAATTCCGTAACGGTCGCGGAGGTCAATGAAAGTCATACCTCCCATCTTACGGCTGCGCTGTACCCAACCTGCCAGCGTCACTTGCTTGTTAACATCGGAGATACGGAGTTCTCCGCAGGTGTGTGATCTATACATCTTTTTATTTACTGTTTGACGATTTACTTATTTACTATTTTGAACATGCAAAAATACATAAAACATATTATATGACGCATCAAAAGGGGAAAGTTATTTTCAGAAACTCCTTACAGTACCTTTTTATAGCATTACATTTTCGTCAGTTTTTTGAATTGTCTTTTGCCTTTATCCAGTATCATCTTGTTTTTGTGGGCGATGTCTTCCACAAAAGAATCATTAATCTGTTTCAGTCCGTTGATATAGTCCTGTGCCCGCTGCAAGACGTTCGTGTCTTTTTCCGCGTCGTGGGGAACAATGACCTGTAGCCCTTTCTTCATAATCTTTACATCTATATTCTCTCCCATCATCATCGGGTCACCGTCAAAGTGGACTACCCCCGGTTTGGAACGGTGAATACGGAGTGTCTGACAGCGGAATGTCTTAATCCGGCTGTTCTGGTCAATAGTCTTGTTGAAGAGCTGGAAAGAGAGTGACGGTACATCGAGTACGGTGAATGGCTCAAGTATGGTGACGTCCAGCAACCCGTCGTTCAATGTGGCTTGTGGGGCAATATAGGCATTGTTCCCATATTGTGATGCGTTTCCGCAGGCTATCAGAAACGCCTTGTATCGCAGGGTACTGCCATCCATTTCCAGTTCATAGGTTTCCGGACGGTACTTCAAGCTTTCAAGCAGGGTTTTTTCCAGATAAGTGAGCGGTCCTCGCCTTCCCGCTTTGGAGAATTGCAGGCTTACAAATGCGTCGAATCCCACACCGCAGGTACAGAAGAAAGGTACATTGTTGATTTTTCCGTAGTCAATGATGTCTATCAGTCCGTCATTAATGATGTCGATGGCCTTTTTGGGTTCCATCGGAATTTGCAGGTGGCGGGCAAGTCCGTTGCCGGAACCGCAGGGAATGATGCCCAAAGCGGTTTTTGTATGTACCAGTGAGCGGGCTATCTCATTGATGGTACCATCTCCCCCTATGGCGATGACGGCATGTGCATTTTCTTGCGCTTTTTGTGCCGCTATCTCTACAGCATGGCCTGCCCGTTCGGTATAAATCACTTCTTGTACATACCTTTCCTTATCCAGCTTTTCGTCGAGCCATTTCAGTATCTGTTCCTTACTTTGAGTGCCGGATATGGGGTTTATGATAAATGCTATTTTCTTCTTGTATTCGTTCATGCAAGGATTATTGCTATGCAGTTTTCCAACTGGCAAAAGTAATATAAATATCTGAAAAATTAACCATATACTGCTTTTAAAAATAAGAATAAGTAGTTTTTTTAATGTAAATAGAACATATACCGACATATTTTGCTATCTTTGCCCCCTGTTTTTTAAAGACTTGTATTTAATAGAATTAAATATTCATTATATAAAAGATATTTCATGGGTTTACTACAAGACAAATTTGCGAAATACGACCTGCCGCAACAGTTTATGGCAAAAGGCGTATATCCTTATTTTCGCACAATCAACAGCCATCAGGATACGGAGGTAATGATGGATGGTAAAAAGGTTCTGATGTTTGGCTCCAATGCATATATGGGACTGACATACGACAAACGTATCATTGACGCCTCAATAGCTGCTACGGAAAAATATGGTACCGGCTGTGCCGGTTCCCGGTTTCTGAACGGAACACTCGATATACATGTTGAGCTGGAGAAGGAATTGGCTGAATTCGTGGGAAAAGATGAAGCACTCTGTTTTTCTACCGGATTCACTGTAAACGAAGGCATTATTCCCGCCGTTGTGGGACGTGGGGATTATATTATCTGCGATGACCGTGACCATGCTTCCATTGTAGACGGCCGTCGTCTTGCATTTGCCACTCAATTGAAGTACAAGCATAACGATATGGAAGCTCTGGAGAAAGAGCTCCAGAAGTGCGAACCGGATGCTGTAAAGCTGATTGTTGTGGATGGGGTATTTTCCATGGAAGGTGATTTGGCCAATCTGCCCGAAATTGTCCGCCTGAAGAAGAAATACAATGCCAGCATTTACGTGGACGAAGCTCATGGCTTGGGTGTATTTGGGAAGCAAGGCCGTGGTGTTTGCGATCATTTCGGTGTTACCGAAGATGTAGACTTGATTATGGGTACATTCAGCAAATCATTGGCTTCTATCGGTGGTTTCGTGGCTGGAGACAAGGCAGTAATCAATTGGTTGCGCCATAACGCTCGTTCCTATATATTCCAGGCAAGTAGCACACCTGCCTCTACGGCTGCAGCTCGCGAAGCGCTTCATATCATCAAGTCTGAACCTGAACGCATTCAGCGTTTGTGGGACATCACCAACTATGCCTTGAAGAAGTTCCGCGATGCGGGTTTTGAAATCGGTGAGACAGAATCTCCTATTATTCCGCTCTATGTGCGTGATACGGAGAAGACATTTACGGTAACGAAGTTGGCTTTTGACGAAGGCATCTTTATCAATCCGGTTATTCCGCCCGCATGTGCTCCGCAAGATACTCTGGTACGTGTAGCGTTGATGGCTACCCATACCGTAGAACAAGTGGATTACGCTGTAGAGAAGCTGACCAAGTGTTTCAAAGCACTGGATATCATCAAGTAAACTGATTCGAACAGATACTGGAAAAGCCGTTTAATAATTGATTAGGCGGCTTTTTGCTATAGACAAAATGAAATAGGATTAAAATTAAATCATAAAGTACATGAAAAAGAATTTCTTCATCATTGCTGCTGTAGTATGCGGAATGAGTTGTACCACTACTGCCTATGCGCAGTTCAAAATCGGTGGAAAGAAAATCAATGTGACCAAAGCTGTCCAAGCCGGTACAGATGCCATCAAGGCTATTTCATTGTCCGACGCTGACATTGCAGCGATGAGCAAGGAGTATATGGAATGGATGGATACGCATAATCCGCTGACGAAACCCGATACGGATTACGGCAAGCGTTTGGAGAAGCTGACCGGAAATATCAAGGAAGTGGACGGCTTGAAGGTAAACTTCGGTGTTTACGAAGTGATAGATGTGAATGCCTTTGCGTGTGGTGATGGCAGTGTACGCATCTGTGCCGGACTGATGGACATCATGACGGATGATGAAGTGATGGCAGTTGTCGGCCACGAGATAGGTCACGTCATCCATACGGATTCCAAGGATGCGATGAAGAATGCTTACCTTCGTTCGGCTGTGAAGAATGCTGCCGGCGCTGCAAGTTCTACGGTATCCAAATTGAGTGATTCTGAACTGGGTGCCATGGCCGAGGCATTGGCAGGTGCTCAATACTCCCAGAAGCAGGAGACGGAAGCGGATGATTATGGCTTTGAATTCTGCATCAAGAATAATCTCGATCCGTATGCCATGTACAATGCTTTGAACAAATTGCTTGAACTTTCAGCGGAGGCACCGAAGGAATCCAAGTTCCAGAAGATGTTCTCTTCTCATCCAGATACAGCCAAGCGCGTGGCACGTGCCAAGGAGAAAGCGGATGAATATATGAAGAATAAGAAATAACTGTCCGTTGCTTACTATATATGATGAAGTGGGATCAGAGGTTTCTCTGAATCCCACTTTTTTTGCGCCGAGACTTATGATATGGACTTCTGGGGAATCTGATAGTGATAATTCGTTAGTTCACAGTGCTGAACACTTTATTTTATCCATAGAAAACAAGGTGTTTTTATATGATGAAACGAACTGTTCTGAATAATGAAACAAAGTGTTCCCCCTAATGAAACAGATTGTTCGGTTAAGGGAAACACTTTGTTCTGTTTAGCAAAACACCTTTTATTTACTTATTTGCTTTTAAATCAGAATAATTTTAGTATGTTTGCCACATTATGAGAAACATGACTTTTGTATGAAAAAGAAAGACTTCCTCTTTATTTTTGTTCTGGTGATACTATTCCTGCCATTCTTTGTGAGTGAACCTGTTTACGATTGGTATAAGTCTTTCAACGCTGCACATGGCATGGTGATGAGTTTCATTAAATTCGGAATCCTTGCTACACTGGGTGAGATGCTGGGACTTCGCATCAGTGCCGGAGTCTATAGCCGGAAAGGATTTGGAGTGTTGCCTCGTACCGTAGTGTGGGGACTGCTGGGAATGGGTATCAATGCGGCCATGATAATCTTCTCCAAGGGTGTGCCGCAATTCATGGAGTATATGGGAATGGCAAATGCCGCCGCCATTATAAACGGGGAATTCTGCCTGGACAAATTATGGATAGCCCTCGCTATTTCAGTTGCCATGAATACCATTTTCGCTCCGGTATTCATGACATTCCATAAGATTACGGATACGCATATCCTGAATTGTGGAGGTTCGCCTCGCAGCCTCCTCACTCCTATCCCGATGACCCGCATCATTACGCATCTGAATTGGGATGTGCAATGGAATTTTGTCTTCAAGAAAACAATTCCTTTTTTCTGGTATCCGGCACACACCATCACATTCCTCCTGCCGGGAGAAATGCGGGTGCTGTTTGCAGCGATATTGGGTGTGGTGCTCGGGGTATTACTGGCTGTTGCGGCGCGGATGAAATGAGGTGACGGCTGCCCGATATCCATTCAGGCATATCGTAAAGCAGGTGATGCCTATAGTAAAAAGCAAGGGTAGCAGAAAGTGAAAGGCGTTGGGAGTGGCATGGTATGCAAATTGCTGTAACCAATATGTCATAAAAAGATAAATGACAGGGACGGCTACGACGAATGCGATGCCTACATAGCTAAGGAACGGATAATTGATAAGCCATAGAATCTGGCGGGCGGATGCACCGTGAATTTTGCGGATGCTTATTTCACGTTTACGCTGTGAAACGGCATAATGTGTGATGCCAAATAATCCGAAAAGAGTAAGGAATATACTGACACAGGCGTACATGAATAAGATATGCGAGAAGTGTGCTATGTCCTGATTGTAGGACACAAATTTCTGATACATATCATCATATTTCAAAGGAATGCCTGGATTTTTCTTTTCGTATGATTCTCTTAGGCAATTAATGACTTTATCTTTATATCCGGCCTTTACCTTTATAACCAGAGTTGAGAAATTATCTTGTGGAGTATCATAAAGGAGTATTCGTAAGGGAGCCACTTGGTCTGTCATGGAGTACTTTTTGAAATCCTTTACTATACCGATAATTGTACCTTTTGTAAGTTCTTCTCTTTCGGGCACATACTTGGAAATGGGCTGTCCGATAGGATTTTCTCCTTCGGGCACCAATAAATCCACGAATGTTTCATTGATTAGTGCAGGTTGTGGAGTACGGGACATTAGATGGAATACTCGCAGGGAATCTTGCAGTTCAATATGATGCATTGTTAGGAATTCCAGACAATCCTCGTATAGTTCCAACATGAGCAGATTGTCACCGGAATCATCCTTGCCCGGGATTCCTAAACTCATCGGATATATTCCGGTATTGGAGGTTATTGCCGCTTCTACCCCTTCTATATTCTTCACCTCATCTACCCGGTTTTTTAGCGCCAGTTGTGCATTGGCATCTGTATATACATTAATAATATTCTCATAGTGCTTTTCTTCCTGCTTAATCAGATACATCTGTGAACGGATAATCATGAATGTACTCATCAAGCCAATGGAGATAATGAATTGTATGGTTACCAATAAGGCCACAATGAAACGTTTTTTGCGTCCGGTAAAGAAATGACGGTAATTGGTTTCGGATATGGAATGCAACCTATGACCCATATAACTTGCCGGTATGACAGACAATATTATGATAAACAACAAGATAAGAGGGAACACTTGCCATGAAAACAAATATTCCATTGTCAGTTTGACAGAAACCATATGATTAAATGCAGGCAATAAGTCATTCATCAACAATAAAGATAAAAGGAAAGCGACAAGAACCATCAGAAAAGTATCCAAGAACAGTTGTTGGCGCATTTGTGATCTTGTGGCTCCCATTATGGATTCAATGTGAAGCATGTGCACTTGACGCAACAAACGGGAGAAACTCAGATTTATAAAGTTGAAACAACCGATGAATAGAATCAGTAATGCGGACAACAGCCCTACACCCAATAAGGTGCTCTGCTGATGTTTGATAACTTGATTACTGTCTTTTACCGTAGCGTCGAAATAAGATTCTTGCAATGTTTGGGTACGAAGATGTCCGTTTCCCAACAAAGTGGGCAGTTCTGTTTCTCCGAAACGTTGGCTGAATTTCTTTATATCCGTACCTTCTTTCAGCAATAGCATACAATCAGAGCTTTCGATAGCTTCCAATGGTAGGAGTATGTCTGTCTGCATCATGCTTTGCTCCGGTTGGCCGAATACGGCAACGATGCGTCTGATACCTATTTCGCTCAATAGTATATCTACATTTTTTCCTATACAATCTGTTGTACCGAAACATTTCTTGGCAAACAGTTCACTTACAGCTATGTCTCCTGGTTTCAGTAATGCGTCTTGAACATCCCCTACTATATTATGGAAAGGGAAAAAAGCCGTTAATGTTGAATCTGCTGCTACCAAGCTCCAGCTTTGAAATTCTTGTCCTTCAATCTTTACCCTTACATCCTTGAATGTTTGCGTACGTAAGTAAGACTCTATTTCCGGAAACTGAGATACTATTTGAGGAACAGTTCCACCGTATATGAATGTACCTTCTACTACCTGTTGGGCAAAAGGTAGAGTCTGGACTAAACGCAGAATACGATTTTTGTTGGGATTATAGTTCTCAACGTTATATTCGTGTATCACAAATGCCATCAACAAAGTGGTGCAGGCAATACCGACGACCAGACTGACAAGGGAAATGGCAACAAACAGTTTATTGCGTTTCCAGCTTCTCATGACTAATTTCAAGGAAAGATAAGAATTCATATCATGTATATAAAAGGTTCGAGAAATCTATAGATTGACGATGTACGACTGAAATTTGTATTGCCAAACGCCCGCTTGCTGACAGGCACTTAGTAAATTCAAAAGTGGCATCAATCGTACATTGTCAACTCATAAATGAAACAGGGGTTATCACAAATTGGCTTCTGTCACCACTTGTCCGTCAAACAGATTGATGATGCGTCCGGCAAAACCGGCATCATGCTGTGAGTGTGTCACCATAACAATTGTGGTACCTTCTTTATTCAGCTCACCCAGCAGTTCCATCACTTCTTTTCCATTCTTTGAATCGAGGTTACCGGTAGGCTCATCGGCAAGTATCAGCTTAGGATTTGATACAACTGCACGTGCGATAGCAACACGCTGTTGTTGTCCGCCGGACAACTGTTGCGGAAAATGCTTACTGCGGTGCATGATTGCCATACGTTCCATGGCGGTTTCTACCCGGCGCTTGCGTTCGGCGGCAGGAATGCCCATGTAGAGTAGCGGCAGTTCGATGTTCTCGTATACATTCAGCTCATCAATCAGGTTGAAGCTTTGGAATACAAAACCGATGACTCCTTTGCGCAAGTTGGTACGTTGGGCTTCTGTATATTTGGATACTTCCGTCCCATTCAAATAATATTCTCCGGATGTAGGATTGTCCAACAGACCGAGGATATTTAGTAAAGTGGATTTTCCGCAGCCCGAAGGTCCCATGATAGCGACAAACTCCCCTTCTTTCACTTCCATGTTTACGTCGTTCAAAGCCAGAGTCTGTACTTCCTCGGTCTTGAAAATCTTTTGTAGATTTACTGTCTTAATCATAATGCTTGGTTTTTATGGTTTATAAATATTTCATTTCTTATTCGTTTTTAATGACTTCTGCCGGATTCTGTTGTGCTGCCTGCCATACATTATTTGTCTCATAGTACGTTGTTTTATTTCATTATCAATTCTTCCGCCTCGCCAAAGGTATCATATCCCGTTGTAATTACCCAATCTCCGGGTTGCAAACCTTCCGTAATCTCGTATTGTTGCGGATTTTGGCGACCGATGCCAAGCGGCACGCGCACGGCTTTTGTCTTTGCGGCGTTCAGTTTGTAAATCCATTGTCCGCCAGTACTCTGGTAGAAGTTGCCGCGCGGAATGACGAGCGCCTCCTCCGGCTGGCCTAACTCAATCTGCACCCGGAAGCTCTTGCCTACACGCACATTGTCGGGCATGTCGCCCATGAAGACGAGGTCTACGTCGAACGTGCGGTCTTTGACTTCGGGAACCACTTTCGTGATGCGCAACGGGTATTTTCTTCCCTGATAATTGATGGTGGCGGGCAGCCCCGTAGTAATGCGGTCGATGTAGTATTCGCTCAGGGAAGTATGCACTTTATATTGGTCCAGCACCTTGATTTCTGCAATGCTTTCGCCGGAAGCGACCTGCTGTCCCGGAGTCACCTTGACAAAGCTGAGCTGGCCGGTGACGGGAGCTTTCACCACCAGGTTGCCGAGCCGTTCGCAGGCGCGTTCATACTTTTTCCGTTCCCGTTCGCGGTCGTTTCTGATGAGGTCTTTGCGGATGACGGTGACGGCAGAGTCATGACGGAGGCTTTCCCTTTGAAGATGGGCATTTTTCACTTTATAGTTGTATTCGTCCTCGGAAACTTCGAGCTGCGCTTTGCTCTTGATGCCCATGCGGTACTCTTCCTTGTCGAGGGCGAAACTCTTGCGCAGGCGGTTGAGGTCATAGTCGGTCTGCAGGGCTTGTTGTTGCAGGTTCAGGCTTTTCTGTTCCATTTCAATCTCTTTTTCTCGGTAAGTGATGAGTTGCTTTTCCCAGTCGTCGCGCTGGTCTTCGATGCTGCGCAGCAGGTCGGGGTTTTCCAGGACAAGGATGGTGTCTCCTTGCCGGAGCAGGCTCCCCTCCTCTCCTATGATGCGTTCCACGCTTCCGACTTCACGTGCATTGACTTTGATGGTAAGGATGGGCTGAATCACTCCCTCCACATCTACATATTCCATAAATTTGCCGTTCTTGACTTCGGCTATCTGTATGTTGTCTTGCTCGATACGTAGTTTGCTGGGACCCAGTGAAAGGGTGATTACATAGATTAGAAAGACAAGGAAGGCGGAACCTCCTGCCAGATAGTAGCGGTAACGGATGTACCAGGGTTTCTTTTCAAGTTTTATATCCATAATATTTACCATGTTATTTCTTTATCGAATATTTGTCTGTTGTCATCGCCACTCTCGGATTTAGATAATGCAGGTTTCATCGTTTGGCACTCGTTATCGACTTATTATCAAAATAATATTGATTATCCACAATCTTATCCAAGTCTTCCGATAATGGCTTGTTGTTTTCAAAATCATAAAGCGTCAGACTCCGCAATGTATAATACAGGCTCCAGTAATTGTATAGAGTCGTGACATAATTTCTCCGTGCCGTATCTTTTTCTGCAATCGAAGCATTGAGGTCAAGTACCGAGGACTTGCCGAGTAGATAGAGCTTGCGGGCTACTTCGGCACGCCGTTGGGCTGTATAGTCCGTGCGGGCGGCTATGTTTACTCGTTGCGCCTGCAGGTTGAATTGCTTCACGAGTTTCCGTACGTTCAAGTCGAAATCCGTTTTGTCCTGCTCTACCTGCGTGTAGACAAGGTCGCGGTTGGAACGGGCCACGCGTACTTGTCCCCTTCCGCGTCCCCAGTCCAAGATGGGGAGGGTAATGCCCAAGCTGACGTACTGCTGGTCCAGTGGATTCCGGTAGGAATCTTTCAGCTTGTCGGCAGTTTGTGTCAAGCCGAAGCGCAGGTAGATGTCTGCTTTCAGTCCGGCATTGGCCTTGGCGCGCGACACGGCACTCTCGCTTTCCACCTTGCGGCGCAGCATGTTCTGTATCTCCGGGCTGTTTTCGTTGGCAAGCATCAGCGCAGCATCCAGGTCGATGTGCAGGTCGGGCACACGGTTATCTACCCTCACTTTCATAAGGAGGTCTTCTTGGATGCCGAGGTAGGAACGGAGCTCCTGCATGCAGTTCTCTACTTCGATGCGGGCATTCATGCAGTTGGTTTCTTCGGTCAGTTTGTTGAGTTCGAGTTGCAACATTTCGTTTTCGCTAATGGTGCCGATGTTATATCGTCCTTGCGCATATATATATAAGGTGTCGGCATTGGCGTAGTTGGCGTTGGCTATTTCGTAGTTGCTTTGTGCTTTGGCCAGGTTGAAGAACTTCTCTGTGGCATTGGCAGCAACAAGCTCAAGGGTTTCCACGTAGGTTTTCTTGGCTTCGCGATAACGGATAGGTTCGATGCGCCGGTCCCACTTCAGGCTGTTGTAGCCAAACAAGGACTGGCTGTATCCGATGTTGACGGGTGAAGTCTGCCAGGAATAGGTGTCACTGCTGAAAAGGTCGAGACGCTGTGCAGTTGTTTCAATGAAAAAGGTTCCCCCAGTCCACGGCACGTTCTGTGTCAGGCTCAGTGTCAGGTCGGTGCTCAGCAGGTTCTGCTCTATGAACTTGACGTTACCATCGCTTTGTGTCACCTTATTGATGGCGCGGTCCAGATAAGGATTGGAAGTGAGTTTGAGCGCCGGCAAGTAGTTGGCACAGTAGTATTTGTAGTTCCAATAGGCGGAGCGGAAGCTATGGCGGGCATTCTGGGCGTCGGGTGACTGCCGGCGTGCCTGCTCGATGGTTTCTTCCAAAGTCAGCACCAGCGTGTGCTCTTGGCTAATGGCGCTCGACGTCAGACTGAATGTAATAAGCAATAAAAATATATTCCGGTGCATAGTTGTTTTCTTTACTCTATAAAGTTCAAATTCTATGCCATAAGCATAAGATATTGTATTATAGGTGTTTGATATGATTAGAGGCTCTCCAAACGTGTGCAGTTACGCACAAAAATAGTGCGATAATGCACACACAACACATGAATATTATACTTATCTTTGCCCATACAAGAGATGTGGGATTGTACAGGTCTTGCCTGCATTGCCTACACAAAAAGAAAACAGATATGGAGCAGTTTGGTAAAATATTGATTGTAGATGATAACGAGGATGTGCTTTTTGCATTGAACCTTCTTCTCGAACCCTACGCCGAGAAGATAAAGGTGGCAGTGACCCCCGACCGCATCGAGCATTTTATGACCACTTTCCGTCCCGACATTATTCTGCTGGATATGAATTTCAGCCGTGATGCCATCAGCGGCCAGGAAGGTTTCGACAGTTTGAAGCAGATTCTCAGTATCGACCCGCAAGCAGTGGTCATCTTCATGACTGCCTACGCGGATACGGACAAGGCAGTGCGTGCCATCAAAGCGGGGGCTACGGATTTCATTCCCAAGCCGTGGGAGAAAGAGAAATTGTTGGCGACCCTTTCTTCGGGCATGAAGCTGCGTCGTTCGCGAACTGAGATAAATCTGCTGAAGGAGCAGGTGGAAGTTCTGAGCAATGCCACAGCGGGAGGCTCCGAAAAGGTTATTATCGGTGATTCTCTTGTCATGCAGCAAGTCTTCTCTACCATGGAGAAGTTGCGCGATACGGATGCCAACATACTTATATTGGGTGAGAATGGAACCGGAAAGGATGTGATTGCCCGCCTGCTTTACCGCAATTCTCCCCGCTATGGAAAGCCGTTTGTTACGATAGACCTCGGCAGTATCCCCGAACAGTTGTTCGAAAGCGAGTTGTTCGGTTACGAAAAAGGCGCATTCACCGATGCGCGGAAAGCGAAAGCCGGACGTATGGAAGTGGCAACCGGCGGTACGCTTTTTCTGGACGAGATAGGTAATCTTTCTCTGCCCATGCAAGCCAAACTGCTGACTGCCATCGAAAAGCGTTGTATCAGTCGTTTGGGAAGTACGCAGGCTACGCCCATTGATGTGCGGCTCATCTGCGCCACCAATGCAGACATCCGTCGGTTGGTGGACGAAGGAGACTTCCGCCAAGACCTGCTGTATCGCATCAATACCATCGAACTCCATATCCCTCCTCTGCGAGAACGTGGAAACGACATCCTCCTGCTGGCAGAGCATTTCCTGCAACGCTATGCTCGCAAATATCAGAAAGAGATGCGTGGGCTGACCCGTGAGGCGAAGAACAAGTTGCTGAAATACGCCTGGCCGGGTAATGTACGCGAATTACAGCATACCATGGAACGTGCCGTGATACTGGGAGACGGCTCTTTACTTCGTCCGGAGAATTTTATGTTCCAAGCTTCGGCTTCCCGCCAGAAGAAGGAAGAAGAAGTCCTCAACCTGGAACAATTGGAACGGCAGGCGGTGGAACGTGCCATGCGGCTCAGCGAGGGAAATGTGACCCGTGCCGCCGAATACCTGGGCATTACCCGCTTTGCCTTGTACCGGAAACTTGAAAAATTAGGCTTATGAAACAATATTCATTGATTGTGGCACTGCACATCATCGGCATAGCCTTCCTTTCGGTCGGCGTTTATCTGCTGGTGGATGCCGGACTGTGGTTCAGTGCGCTGATGGTTTTCTTGATATTGCTGGCGATTGGCGCCCATCTGTATCGTTTGCAGATGATGCAGGTGCGCATGATGCGCCATCTGGCAGAGAGCCTGCGCTATGACGACATGATGCTGTCGTTCCGTTCTCCCTACAAGAACCGTTCTATGGAGGATATGGTGGACGAGCTTTCCGAAGCAATGAAGAATTTCCGTACCCGCGTGCTGGAACGCAATGAGATGGAGGCGTGGCAAAAGCTGATACGTGTGCTGACGCACGAAATAATGAATTCGATTACTCCCATCATCTCCCTCTCCGAAACCTTGAGCGAGCGGGAAATGTCGGAAAAGAACTATCCCGCCATGCGGCAGGGAATACAGACCATTCACCGCCGTAGTAAGGGCTTGCTGGAGTTTGTGGAGAATTACCGGAAGCTGACAAGACTTCCCGCCCCCGTCCGTCATCCGGTCGCTGTCCGCGAGCTGTTGCAGGATTTGCAGAAGTTGTTTTCGGAAGAGTATATCCGGATAGAACTTCCGGAAACCGACCGCATACTCCAGATAGACCGGGCACAGATAGAACAAGTATTGATTAATCTGATTAAAAATGCCAAAGAAGCGTGTAGCAGGAAAGAGCATCCCCAGATAGAAGTGAAGATGTTACCCGCCCTCTCGTGGCAATGCCTTATCACTGTCAGCGACAATGGTGAAGGCATCTTACCGGAAGTGCAGGATAAGATTTTTGTACCGTTCTTCACCACCAAGCCCTCCGGTTCGGGCATCGGGCTTAGTTTGTGTAAACAAGTAATGAACCGGCACGGCGGAAATATCACGGTGCAGTCTTCCGTGGGAAAAGGGAGCTGCTTTACGTTGCTGTTTGGATAGAAAGGAGAAAATAACAAGAGGCACCTACATTTTATTGTAGGTGCCTCTTGTTTTGTCGGGGTAGCGGGATTCGAACCCACGACCCCCTGCTCCCAAAGCAGGTGCGCTAACCGGACTGCGCTACACCCCGAATGCTTTACTTCTGAAAAGCGAGTGCAAAGGTAAAAACAATTCTGATACCAACCAAACATTTAGGCAAGTTTTATGCAATTAAAATTACATTTTCAGATAGAAATCTTTCGTTAAAGCTACATATTCAGGAGTAAACTCATTGTGATTCATCTCAATACAGAGTTTCTCTTCTCTACACTTTTTTGCTTCAAAACCAAAGTTCAGCAATACCCGTCTGCACGGTTTTTCGGGTTTGGTGAAGACTTGCACACGATGCAATGGAAACAACTTATGGTTCCAAGCTGTATCCACAACCGTTTTTTCAGCTTCCGCCGGAATAATAATGCTTACGACTCCTTGCTCTTTAAGCAGAGATGCCGAACGACGGAACAGCAGGTCGTAATTCAAATTGCCCGCATGCCGTGCTGTGCACCTTTGTTCATCAGGACATTTTAGGGCATCTATAAAATAGGGAGGGTTGGAAACGATGAGGTCAAATCTGTTTTCAGGCTGATAATCTCGGAAATCACGACATACGACTTCTACCCTATCAGTCCACGGAGAGCGTGATACATTTTCGGCAGCTTGTCCGGCTGCCGTTGCATCTATCTCGATTGCGGTAATCCGGGCATGCGGATTTCTTTGCGCTAACTGTAAGGCTATTAATCCGGTACCAGTCCCCACATCCAGTATGCGCTCAGCACCATCTGCCGGTGCCCATGCTCCGAGAAGTACGCCATCCGTGCCTACCTTCATGGCGCATTTGTCATGAAATATGGTAAATTGTTTGAACTTGAAAGATGATTTCGTCATGTTTATCTTCTTTAATTGGGCTCAAAAATAATCAAAGCCTGCATATTTGTCACAAAATTGGCACTGTTTTTGTCTTTTTAAAGGATGAGAACGTCTATTTATGAAGAAATAGCTTAACTTTGCGGGCGCTTTATTGGCCTGCCAATATGACATAAACTAAAAAGAAAGAAATGAAAAAAAGAAATTACCTGAGTGATGTCGAAGATAGAAACGGAAACGCTTTCTCTGTAATTGCTGATTTTGAGGGGAATGAGGAACAATTGATGGACATTGAGGTAGAAGAGGTCTTACCAATATTGCCTCTTCGAAATATGGTATTGTTCCCTGGGGTGTTTATGCCGGTATCTGTAGGAAGAACATCTTCCCTTAAATTGGTGCGTGAAGCAGAAAAGAAAAAATCTTATATAGCTGTTGTATGCCAAAAGGTGGCTGAAACAGAAACACCTATGCTTGATGATTTGCATACTATCGGTACGGTTGCCAAGATAGTACGCGTGCTTGAAATGCCAGACCAGACGACTACTGTCATCCTGCAAGGCTCCAAACGTATGGAACTGAAGGAGATTACGAATACGACTCCTTATCTGAGGGGACGGATAGCTACGCTGAATGAAGAACTTCCGGACAAGAATGACAAGGAGTTTCATGCATTGGTAGAGGCATGCAAGGACTTGACCGTACGCTACATCAAGTCCTCCGATATGTTTCCTCAAGATTCGGCATTTGCCATCAAGAACATCACCAATCCCATGTTTTTGGTAGACTTTATCTGTACGAACCTCCCGCTCAAGAAAGACGAAAAGATAGAATTGCTCCGTATCGACTCTTTGCGGGCGCGTACCTATCGCCTGCTCGAGATTCTGAATCGTGAAGTTCAGCTTGCCGAAATCAAAGAGGCTATCCAGATGCGTGCACGCGAGGATATAGACCAACAACAGCGTGAGTATTTCCTGCAGCAGCAGATTAAAACCATTCAAGACGAACTGGGTGGTGGCGGTCAGGAGCAGGAGATAGAGGAAATGCGCAAGAAAGCGGAGACAGTCAAATGGAATGAAGAGGTGAAGGCCTCTTTCTTAAAAGAGGTGGACAAGTTAGAACGCACCCATCCCCAGTCTCCCGACTACAGCGTGCAGCTGAATTATCTGCAGACGATGCTTAGCTTGCCATGGGGTATTTATACAACTGATAATCTGAATCTTGCCAATGCGGAAAAGACACTGAATAAAGACCATTATGGTTTGGAGAAAGTGAAAGAACGCATTCTGGAACACCTGGCCGTATTGAAGTTGAAGGGCGATATGAAATCTCCCATCATCTGCCTATATGGCCCTCCGGGTGTAGGAAAAACCTCTTTGGGTCGTTCCATTGCTGCTGCTTTGAAGCGTAAGTACATCCGTATGTCGTTGGGTGGCGTGCATGATGAAGCCGAGATTCGCGGTCATCGCAAAACCTATATCGGTGCCATGCCAGGACAGATTATCAAAAATCTGATAAAGGCAGGCTCCTCCAATCCGGTATTTATCCTGGACGAAATAGACAAAGTGAGTGCCGACCGCCAGGGAGACCCCTCCTCTGCCCTCCTCGAAGTGCTTGACCCAGAACAGAACACTACATTCCATGATAACTTTTTGGACGTGGACTATGATTTGTCCAAAGTGATGTTCGTCGCTACTGCCAACAATCTGAATACCATCCCCGGACCGTTGTTGGACCGTATGGAGCTGATTGAAGTAAGCGGCTATATCACGGAAGAAAAGATTGAAATTGCCCGCCGTCATCTGGTTCCGAAGGAACTGGAGGCAAACGGTATGAAAAAGAATGATATCAAGATTCCGAAGAACACGCTGGAAGCCATTATAGAGAATTATACTCGTGAGAGCGGTGTGCGCGAACTGGAAAAGAAAATCGGAAAGATACTCCGTAAATCTGCACGCCAATATGCTACGGACGGTTATTTTGCGAAGACCGAAATCAAACCGGGAGACTTGTACGAATTCCTGGGTGCGCCTGAATATACCCGTGATAAGTATCAGGGCAATGAGTACGCAGGAGTAGTGACCGGTCTGGCGTGGACTGCCGTAGGTGGTGAGATACTTTTCGTGGAAACTAGCCTGAGCCGTGGTAAGGGCGGACGTTTGACACTGACCGGTAATTTGGGTGATGTAATGAAAGAGTCGGCCATGCTGGCACTGGAATACATCAAGGCGCATGCTTCCTTGCTGAATCTTGACGAAGAGGTTTTTGATAACTGGAACATCCATGTCCATGTGCCCGAAGGCGCCATTCCGAAAGACGGTCCGTCTGCCGGTATCACGATGGCTACCTCCCTCGCTTCTGCCCTCACCCAGAAAAAGGTGAAGGCCAATCTTGCTATGACGGGAGAGATAACACTTCGCGGTAAGGTACTTCCGGTAGGAGGCATCAAGGAGAAGATACTGGCAGCCAAGCGTGCAGGCATCAAGGAGATTATCTTAAGCGACGAAAACCGCAAGAATATAGAAGAGATACAGGATATATATCTGAAAGGACTGACTTTCCATTATGTGAAAGATATTAAGGAAGTGTTTGCCATTGCGCTGACTGATGAAAAAGTAGCCGATGCCATCGACTTGTCCATAAAGAAAGAAAAGACTGAAAAGAAAGAGGAATGACATTCGAGTTACAATATACAGACAGCAAGACCAATGCACGTGCCGGACTGATTACTACTGGCCACGGGCAGACTGAGACACCTATCTTTATGCCGGTAGGTACAGTGGGAACAGTGAAAGGCGTGCATCTGCCTGAACTGAAAGGGGACATAAAGGCGCAGATAATATTGGGTAATACCTATCATCTTTATCTGCGTCCGGGACTGGAAGTGATAGAGAAAGCCGGTGGACTGCATAAGTTCAACGGCTTTGACCGTCCTATGTTGACAGACAGTGGCGGCTTCCAGGTATTTTCGTTGTCCGGTATCCGCAAGTTGCGTGAAGAAGGTGCGGAATTCCGTTCGCATATTGACGGCAGCAAGCATGTCTTTACACCGGAGAAAGTGATGGATATAGAACGTACTATCGGTGCAGACATCATGATGGCCTTTGACGAATGTCCTCCGGGGGATTCGGACTACGAATATGCCAAAAAATCACTGGGATTGACGCATCGCTGGCTAGACCGCTGTATCAAGCGTTTCAACGAAACAGAACCGAAGTACGGTTATCAGCAATCCTTATTTCCCATTGTGCAGGGTTGCGTTTATCGCGACCTCCGTGAGCAGTCGGCAGAGTTTGTTGCCTCCAAAGGTGCTGACGGCAATGCCATTGGTGGTCTGGCTGTGGGCGAGCCTGTAGACAAGATGTACGAGATGATTGAGTTGGTGAACGGGATTCTTCCCAAAGACAAGCCTCGCTATCTGATGGGAGTCGGGACTCCGGTAAACATCCTGGAAGGCATTGAACGCGGTGTCGACATGTTCGACTGTGTGATGCCTACCCGAAACGGACGCAACGGCATGTTATTTACCAAGGACGGCATCATGAACATGCGCAACAAAAAATGGGAAATGGATTTCTCTCCCATTGAAGCAGACGGTGCCTCCTACGTAGATACCATGTACAGCAAGGCGTACTTGCGCCATCTGTTCCATGCACAGGAGTTGCTTGCCATGCAGATAGCATCCATCCACAACTTGGCCTTCTACCTATGGCTGGCGGGCGAAGCACGCAAGCATATCATTGCAGGCGACTTTGCTACCTGGAAACCGATGATGGTGAAACGCGTATCGACAAGATTATGAGAAGAAAGAACTGGAGGATATGGAAGAATGTAAAGCTGCTGAGAGGTAAATTCCTGAAGCGGCTGGACTGGTACATCATTAAGAAGTTTCTGGGTACGTATGTTTTTGCCATTGCGTTGATTATCTCTATTGCGGTGGTGTTCGACTTCAACGATAAGATGGACCGTTTTATGTCTCATGAAGCACCGTGGAACGCGATTGTCTTTGATTATTACTTGAACTTCATCCCCTACTTTGCCAATCTGTTCAGTCCGCTGTTTGTGTTTATTGCCGTAATCTTCTTTACTTCCAAATTGGCGGAGAACTCGGAAATCATCGCCATGTTCTCTACGGGAATGAGTTTCAAGCGTATGCTGCGTCCTTACATGGTGTCTGCGGCAATCATTGCGGTAGTGACATTCTGCCTCGGGTCCTATGTCATTCCTAAAGGCAGTGTGACACGTATTAATTTTGAGGACAAGTACTACAAACCCCGCAAGGCGAATACGGCACGGAATATCCAGCTGGAAGTGGATTCGGGAGTAATTGCCTATATCGAACGTTTTGAAGACTACAGCAAGACCGGCTATCGTTTTTCTTTGGACAAGTTCAACGACAAGCAACTGGTCTCCCACCTGACGGCCCGTTCCATTACTTACGACACGACGGCCGTACATAAGTGGAAAATCAAGGATTATATGATTCGCCAGATGGATGGCATGAAAGAGAGTATCATAAAAGGAGACCGCATAGATACCACTCTGTTCATGGAGCCTGCCGACTTCCTGATTATGAAGAACCAGCAGGAGATGTTGACCAACCCTCAGCTGAGCGAGTACATCAGCAGGCAGCGGCAGCGCGGCTTTGCCAACATCAAGGAATTTGAGATAGAGTACCACAAGCGTATTGCCATGTCATTCGCTTCCTTTATCCTGACGTTGATTGGAGTGTCTTTGTCTTCCAAGAAAACGAAAGGCGGAATGGGATTGCATTTGGGTATCGGTCTGGCATTGAGTTTCTCTTATATTCTGTTTCAGACCATTGCTTCCACATTTGCCGTGAACGGCAATATGCCTCCGGTCATCGCAGTGTGGATACCGAACGTAATGTATGCCTTCATTGCATTCTATCTATATAGGAAAGCACCGAAATAAGTATTCCAAACCTCTGCTTTAGCCTGCTCAAGTTAAGGTTTAGCATACTAAAGTAGAGGTTTAGGATGCTTGCCTTCGGAAAGCCATAAAAATAAGAATCCCCTCCCACTCTTGCGTTGTGCAAGTGCGGGAGGGGCTTTTTGTTGTATTCATTTCCTCTTTTGTTCTGTTCCCCTTTTTGCCGGAAAGAGATGCCGGGTTTCGGGGAACAACCCTCACTTTCATCTTACTGGTTCTCTAAGTCGCTGTCGTATGCACCGAGCATCGACAAGCTTAATTCAAGTAAGCGGAAAGTTCTGCAGCAGAGATGTTTTTGGCAATAATTACACCATTATCATCCAGTAAATAGTTAGTAAATCCGCGGCCCAAGCGATACTTCTTGAAGAGGCCGGAATATTCGCCTTTAGTTTCCACGAAACAAGTGGGCGTAACTATTTGGTCCTTACGGATGGTTTCCTCAAAGATTGACTGATACTCATCGAATGAAACTGAAACCATCTTCACATTCTTGTGGGTAGTAGAGCGAAGCGCATTGCTCAAACTTGCGTTCTGCATCCGGGATTGCGCGTCGTAACTTGCCCAAAAGCTGAGCAACACATACTTTCCTTTCAAATCGGAAAGGTCGGTTTGGGATTGCTCTGCCGACATGGATTGGATTTTAAAATCCGGGGCCATGTCACCCACATTCAAACCTCCGGTAGGTTTGTCTTTTTCTACAAAAGAAGTTAAGGAACTTATTAGTAATACAACAAAAATCCATTTTGCATATTTCATGCGGCACGGTTTTGGTTAATACTATCCGGGACTGTCCTTCAACAGTGATTTCTTCCCGGAACATCGTCTTCTCAAAGCTTGAAATGGGAAGGAACCCATTGATATTCAAAGCTTTTAATTCTGAAATCGGTTGCAAAGGTAAGTAATTCTTAAACAAACTTCCAAATAAACAAGCATTTTTCTCACTTTTTAGGGGTACATTTTTATGTTATTTAGCATAAATAGCGGGAATTTTCCTTACTTTTGTAGCCTATTATTCTATCAAAAAGATGACTTATGCAACCATTGAACACTGAACTTATCCTGATACGTATTACGGGTGAAGACCGTCCAGGACTGACAGCTTCCGTGACAGAAATTCTGGCTAAATATGACGCTACCATTCTGGATATCGGCCAGGCAGACATTCACAATACCCTTTCATTGGGCATTTTGTGCAAGACGGAAGAACAACACTCTGGGTTTATTATGAAAGAACTGCTTTTCAAGGCTTCCTCCTTGGGAGTGACTGTCCGTTTCTACCCCATTACTGCCAAAGAGTACGAGAATTGGGTGAATATGCAGGGAAAGAACCGCTATATTCTTACTTTATTGGGGCGTAAGTTGTCTGCCCGTCAAATATCCTCCGTTACCCGTATTCTTGCAGAGCAAGGCATGAATATCGATGCCATCAAGCGCCTTACAGGACGTATCCCGCTGGACGAGTGCGAATCACATACGCGTGCCTGCATCGAGTTTTCCGTTCGCGGCACTCCGAAAGACCGTATTGCCATGCAAGAGCAGTTGATGAAACTGGCAACAGAGCTGGAAATGGATTTCTCTTTCCAGTTGGACAACATGTACCGCCGAATGCGCCGCCTCATTTGCTTCGATATGGACTCTACGCTGATTGAAACCGAAGTGATTGACGAACTGGCCATACGTGCAGGTGTGGGTGACCAGGTAAAGGCTATTACCGAACGTGCCATGCGTGGTGAGATAGATTTCATTGAGAGTTTTCGCGAACGAGTGGCTTTGTTGAAAGGATTGGATGAATCTGTGATGCAGGAGATTGCAGAGAACCTTCCCATTACGGAAGGTGTGGATCGCCTGATGTATGTTTTGAAAAAATACGGCTATAAGATAGCTATTCTTTCTGGAGGTTTTACCTACTTCGGGCAATACCTCCAGAAGAAGTACAGTATAGACTATGTGTATGCCAACGAGCTGGAAATAGAAGATGGTAAACTGACCGGTCGCTATCTCGGTGATGTAGTAGACGGTAAGCGTAAGGCGGAATTACTGCGTTTGATAGCCCAGGTGGAGAAAGTGGATATTGCACAGACTATTGCTGTGGGCGACGGTGCCAACGACCTGCCCATGCTGGGAATTGCCGGCCTTGGAATTGCTTTCCATGCAAAGCCCAAAGTAGTTGCCAATGCCAAGCAATCCATCAACACCATCGGCTTAGATGGTGTACTTTACTTTCTGGGATTCAAGGATTCATACATTGATATTCCCCGTTGAAGGCAGATGTTTGAAATAAATTTGCAGGCCCTTTAGACAATTATTGTCCCAAGGGCTCATTTTTTTACTGTAAGAATCTATTTTATAAGTCTTTTTCCTATCTTTGTACTCAAATTTAAAAGAGATACATGAAGTTTTCAGAACTACATTTGAATGGCAATGTGCTAGAGGCACTGGATGCCATGCGCTTTGAAGAGTGCACCCCTATACAAGAAAAATCAATACCCGTCATACTCGAAGGTCGAGATTTAATAGCAGTGGCACAAACCGGAACAGGAAAAACGGCTGCATATTTGTTGCCTATATTGAACAAGCTTTCAGAGGGTGGACATCCAGCCGATGCCATCAACTGCATTGTCATGGCTCCTACCCGTGAATTGGCACAACAGATAGACCAACAGATGGAAGGTTTTTCTTATTTCATGCCGGTTTCCAGCGTGGCCGTGTATGGTGGTAATGACGGAATACTGTTTGAGCAGCAGAAAAAAGGGTTGACACTGGGTGCTGATGTCGTTATTGCTACTCCGGGGCGTTTGATAGCCCATCTTAGCCTTGGCTATGTAGACCTTTCCCGTGTCTCTTATTTTATTCTGGACGAAGCAGACCGGATGCTGGACATGGGATTTTATGACGATATTATGCAGATTGTCAAATTCCTCCCTAAAGAGCGGCAGACAATCATGTTCTCTGCCACCATGCCTGCTAAGATACAACAGTTGGCTGGTAACATTCTGAACAACCCTGCTGAAGTGAAACTGGCAGTTTCTAAGCCGGCGGAAAAGATTGTGCAGGCTGCATACATTTGCTATGAGAACCAGAAACTGGGGATTATCCGCAGTCTGTTTGCAGAGGGGACGCCGGAACGTGTTATCATCTTTGCTTCTTCCAAACTGAAGGTGAAGGAAATGACCAAAGCCTTGAAGCAGATGAAACTGAACGTTGGGGAAATGCATTCCGATTTGGAGCAGGCACAGCGCGAAGAAGTAATGTACGAGTTCAAGGCAGGACGTATCAATATCCTGGTAGCTACGGATATTGTTGCGAGAGGTATTGATATCGATGACATCCGTCTGGTGATAAACTATGACGTTCCCCACGACAGTGAAGATTATGTACACCGTATCGGACGTACGGCGCGTGCCAACAATGATGGCGTAGCCATCACCTTCGTTTCCGAGAAGGAGCAAAGTAATTTTAAGAATATTGAAAAGTTTCTGGATAGGGATATCTATAAGATACCGATTCCCGAAGAGCTGGGTGAAGCACCCGAATACAAGCCGAGAGCATCTGGTGGAAGGAAACGAGGTAGCCATGATAGCGGACGTAAGCCAGAAGGAAACAGGAACAGTCGCAATAGTAATAAAGGTGGCAAGCCTAGAAATAAGCGCCCGCAGAACAGCGGCGAGAAGAAATAGAAAAAGCGGATTTATTCTGCTTTTTCTATATTCATAGTATTGTCAAAACCAATAATCATATTTACCAGATTGTATACAGAACTTTCGGGTATGCCGAGAGTTGCCTGGTAATGGTACCCTCTGTCATCCACACCCATGAAATTCATATCGGCAAGAATGGTCTGATTCAGCACCTCGGCAGGGAATATATCCGTAAACATCTTTTTGGTGATATCCTGGCCGTAAAGTATTTTCTTCCCTTCGTATACACAGATATGGATTACATTATCATAATACACATTGTCCACGTTGATACCATTCTCGGAATAAGAAGTCTTGAAAACCTTCATTTTTGAGGGATTGATATACACATATCCCCTATATCTTACATTCTTGTATGTCACAACGCTGTCTTTCTTTATTACTTCCGGAGTAGTAGAGATAACCTCTACTTCGTGGCTGGTGAAAGCCAATGAATCTTCCTCATTTTCTGATTTATGCAGTTTGATTACTTCGTCGGCCAGCGAGCGGAACCAAAAGCTATATTCCGTTTGCCGGTCTATCTTATAGGCCACCGGTTCATTGCTGTATATGTAGATTGTATCGTGAACTACCTTGAAAGGTACGGGAATGCTTTGCGAATTGGCATAATATACAGTATCTCCCTTAATGCGAATTAACGGCATCTCTGTTTCATCGTTCACCCAAATGCCTTGCAACAGCTGTTTTGCAGTGAGGTCTTCCTTTACGAAAACCTCCCCTTTTTGTTTGTTGCTGCATGATGCCAATGAGACAACAAATACAATGAGAATCGCACTTCCTTTTATCGTCATAGCGTCTCTGTTTATTTCTTTTGTTTTTTCTGCAACTTCATTTTCCGATACAATGATAGGTGAAACCTTGTTCTTCCATATCTTTCTTATCGTAAATATTACGTCCGTCCAATATCAGCGGTCGCTTCATGGTCTTTTTGATGACTGCCCATGAAGGCAAGCGGAATTCTTTCCACTCAGTCACCAGCATCAATGCATCTGCATCCAATGCAGCATCGTACATATCTGTTGCATAATAAATGCTCTCACCTATACGGCATCGGCATTCGTTCATGGCAGCCGGGTCGTAGACACGTACTTTGCAACCTGCTTTCAACAGCTTGTCAATCAAGACCAAGGCCGGAGCTTCGCGCATGTCGTCTGTTTCGGGTTTAAAGGCCAATCCCCAAATGGCGATAGTCTTTCCATTCAAATCATCATTGAAATGCTTCTGCAGCTTTTCGAATAAGACACTTTTCTGTTTGTCGTTCACTTCTTCTACAGCATGGAGTACACGCATTTTGTAACCGTTCAGTTCGGCCGTCTTAATCAGTGCCTTGACGTCTTTAGGGAAGCATGAACCACCATAACCTATTCCCGGATAGAGGAATTTGCGCCCGATGCGGGTATCCGAGCCAATGCCATTGCGCACCATGTTTACATCTGCCCCCACCAATTCGCACAAATTGGCAATATCGTTCATGAAGCTGATACGGGTGGCAAGCATGGAGTTAGCTGCATACTTTGTCATTTCTGCAGAAGGGATGTCCATAAAGATGACGCGGAAATTATTCAGCAGGAACGGTTTGTAGAGTTTGCTCATAACTTTCTTCGCACGGTCGGACTTCACTCCCACCACTACACGGTCGGGACTCATGAAATCGTTGATGGCATTACCTTCTTTCAGAAATTCGGGATTCGAAGCGACATCAAATTCAACATTCACCCCTCTCTTATCAAGCTCTTCTTGAATAATAGCTTGCACTTTCTCGGCGGTACCTACGGGAACGGTACTTTTGGTTACCACCAACACGTATTTCTGCATATTGCGTCCGATGGTGCGGGCAACTTCCAGCACATAACTCAAGTCGGCACTGCCATCTTCATCGGGTGGTGTGCCTACGGCACTGAACACCACTTCCACCTCATTCAGGCAACTCTCCAGAGACGTGGTGAATCGCAGGCGCCCTGCTTTCACATTCCTGCTAATCATTTCTTCCAGTCCATTTTCATAGATAGGGATAATGCCCTTTTTCAGTGACTCAATCTTTTCACTGTTCGTGTCTACGCAAATAACATTGACACCAATTTCCGCAAAGCAGGTTCCGGTTACCAAACCGACGTATCCTGTACCGACAATGGCTATTTTCATATTTTATTCATAATAATACTTCGTTAAAATTACAGTTAATCCGTTGAAAACAAATGAGTTAGTAAATAATATTTAGTATAATAAAATAGGCCAAGTGGCTGATTTTCATTATCTTTAATGGTGGTGTGCCTACGGCACTGAACACCACTTCCACCTCATTCAGGCAACTCTCCAGAGACGTGGTGAATCGCAGGCGCCCTGCTTTCACATTCCTGCTAATCATTTCTTCCAGTCCATTTTCATAGATAGGGATAATGCCCTTTTTCAGTGACTCAATCTTTTCACTGTTCGTGTCTACGCAAATAACATTGACACCAATTTCCGCAAAGCAGGTTCCGGTTACCAAACCGACGTATCCTGTACCGACAATGGCTATTTTCATATTTTATTCATAATAATACTTCGTTAAAATTACAGTTAATCCGTTGAAAACAAATGAGTTAGTAAATAATATTTAGTATAATAAAATAGGCCAAGTGGCTGATTTTCATTATCTTTAATGGTATCCTACCACACATTAAAGCAATGAACAAAACAGCACTTGACC
>NZ_JABXJH010000042.1:0-48436 GCF_013373675.1 Bacteroides sp. L10-4 | reverse complement strand
ATGAATTATACAAATTTTCAATGTACTCCTTTGCGCTAAAATTCAATATTTTAAGCACGTATTTTTATTAAATTTTTAGGTGTTTTGAATGACGTTGTTCGGAACATCAAACTGAACACCCTAGTTATTAATCTATGCACGACACAAAAAAGAGGAAGGTTTTATACCTCCCTCTTACCTGTTTCAAATGATTTCTTCCAGTTGGTTGTATCTCCTTCTGGGTTTGGGCTTTTACCTGGTAAATGCTCTGATAATAGTTGCTCTTTCCATTCCTTGTACACTTCATCTAAAGGCTTTTTTGTGTCGCAAGCATCCAAGTAGGAATAATGAAACTCCTTCTCATACTCCCAAAAAGAAGCTGCCAAAGGGTGAAAAGTATCACCTTTATAAGGATTCTCTTTTTCTCCTTTGTACCAATGGTAATTTGAATAATCTTCCGTTATGCCAGAAAAGAATCCGGCTTTGTTCCAATCTTTAGTTACCCCCATTGTATAATATTATAAAATTGTTTGACTATCCTTATCATTTCATCAGGTAATCTTTTTAAGGCTTCATGTACCATTATTGGCGGTATTCCGAAACGTGCTTCTGCCAAACTTCCAGTAATAGCTCCTATCGTATCGCTGTCACCCCCTATAGAAATGGCTAAGCGTATGCACTCTTCAAAATTGTTGCCTTCATAGAAGCAACAAATAGACTGTGGTACTGTAATTTGGCACGTTTCATTAAAATTATTATGTTTTCTAATTTCGCTTAACAAGGGAATATCATAATATCCTTCTTCAAGATATACCTTAGTTACATATCCATGTTTGGGTACTTCTATAGCTCCTTTACGGATTTTATATATCAACTCTGCTATTGCTTGTGCGCCTTTAATACCTTCTGTATGATTGTGCGTAATTTCAGCCGTTTTTCGAGCCTCCAATAAAACAGTATCTAAATCATTAAACAGCCAAGCGGTAGGGCTAACCCTCATTGCTGAACCGTTACCGAAGCTATTATATGGTTGTGGATCATCTGCTACAATCCAACGAGCAAAGCTACCCCCATAAGCCCCTTTGGGATTCGGGTACTTTCTACACCATTCCAACAAGCTATCTTTGTAGCTTTTCTTATTCAATATTGCATCCGCAATAGCAATAGTACAAATCGTATCATCTGTAAAAGTGCTTTCTTCCGTAAACAACTCAAAGTTATAATTATCTGTATTGTTAAACTCAAATCGTGAGCCTACAATGTCGCCTATTATTGCACCTAACATTGTTATTCCTCCAATTCTGTTATTATGGTTTGCTTTATTTTTTTTATCTCGGATCCAGGGAATTTTACAGCTTCTTTTTCTGCAAGTTCTCTATAGCGGAAAAGGTGTACATCATCAAATGTACTGAGGTAATAGCTTGTAAATTGTGGCTCACTCCATTCACTCACATATTGATCTCCACATTGAATACAGAACTCGTGTCTTATCCTCTCTTTTTTCATAAACTACCTCTTTTTTTAAAATTACCTCTAAAAGTTTTTTTTCGCTTAATAAACCCCATACGGATTGTACAATACTTGTTTTGATACTCAACCCGACTTAGATCTACGTTCCAAAGACTTTCTTTCTTGATACCTATTTGTTCCTCTGAAAGTTCGTCAAAGATCGCAGCAATAGAGCCGAAATAGAAGTGTCTTTTCCCATTGTACGGCTCTCTCAATTCTACATGAATAACTTTCGGTAACTTCATAATTATTTATTTTATTGGCACATCTAACAAAACATACTGAGGACACTCGCCATTAATAAAATCAATCGTCAAAGCAGCAATAGCACGACTTTGCACACTGCTTAATGCCTCTAATTTGGCGTTGCTTATGTTGCCAGTTTTATTCTTTAGGATCTCTATCGCTTTTTGATAGCCTTCCATTATAGAGGCATTTTCAGGAATAGCCATTCTCGGATTTGCTAACTTGCTTTCGAGTTTAGCGATTGTTTCTATAATCTCTTTGTCTGTTCTCATAATACAAAAATAATTTATTTTATTAAGTATAACAAATAAAATGCTACTTCTTTTTACTTAGTAAAGTAACGTGCCGTTTTAGTTCTTTATGTAGATACTTGTTTTCGCTCTGTAGCTCTTTTATGATAGAATTACGCTTTTCAAGTTCTTTGTTATATCGTTCACGTTCAAATTGAGCAAACGTAAGATCCTCATTCCTACAAGTACAATCCCGTATATCATTGCTCAAAACAACAGCCCAACAACAAGGTATTAAGACTTTGCCAGCTTGCTTATCGTATATGTAATGGCACTTACTCATAAATTATCCTTTCATACGTCCTAAAAAAGACAGCTTTAATACATCGTATTGCTGACCTATAACGGCAAACTCCAACATAGCGTTATCATCCAAAAGATCGTTAATCCTTAAAAGTGGATAATCTTCTCCAGTACGGCTTACATATCCCTCTTGTGAAATATCATCTATTATGCGCTCATCATCGCATTTGCCAAAATAAGAATCAAGGCTGCTTATGATATGTTCTTTCAAATAAGCCTCACTATATACAGAAGCTATTTTATCTTGTTTCCTTAGTGCATATCTCATTCTTTAACTCCTTTCGGTTTATTTATTGGTTTCCAGTGGGTTATAGTAACTTCAAATTCGGATTCACTGAAATTATCAAGATAATTTTCTATCCATCCGTATTCACCCCAGACCATAGATTTCCTTGCCGTTCTTGTCGTGTAAGCCTGTGAACTGCCCTACAGTGTCTGCATCTATGCGCCAGTCATCCATTTTCGATGAATGATTGTTACGAGAAGTAAGAATGTTGTATTCACCATCAGGGTAAATGATAAGTGAACCGCATACCCATTCTTTAGTGTCGGTAATGCGACCTCTAAATTTAATTTTTCTCATTGTTTCCCTCCTGTATTTGTTTGATTTTTAATTTCATTCTTTCTTCTGCCTCCTTTATGTTTGCTATTTTAGTTTCAAGTTTCTCACGAGCTTTCAATAAATCCGTATCGGTATTCTCATCGAAAAATAGATTATTAGCCTTATTGTAGACTACATATTTATCAATTTTGCGTTGAGCCTTTGTAACCTGAGCCTTTGCCGATATAAGCCGATTCAAATCCTTATTCAGTTGTATGTTGTTACCAAAACGCTTATCATAGAAATGCAACGTGTATCGTACACATCCTTTAGGATATTGGCAAACAAGTTTTGCCTTTCTCCATTCTATTACCCACTTTCTATGTTCGTAAACTTCACGTGGTAAATCGTAACTGAATAGATGTACATAATCATAGTTATTACTTTCATCTTTGCGCTCGAAATTCACAAATACCCAACGTTGAACATCTAATTCCTTTTCAGCTTTGGCATAATCCTTTGCCATCTGTATAAAGTAGTCTATGCTTTCTTGTGTCATTTCAACAGTTGTTTTCCTGCTGCTTTTGCAGCCATTTTACACCTTTCTTAAATCCTTCTACAAACGAATCTGAGCAAACCCTTTGTATTTCGGGCAAACAAACACCTCTACTTCGATTTAGAGGACACGTAGCGCAAGCCTGGCTTCGTCCGTTGGCTTGCTTTGCTGCTTTAGTTATTCCTTTCATAATTTCGACAACCATTGTTCATAAATACGTGTGGCTATCTGAGCCATCATTACGGGTGGAACACTCATACCACAAATGTAGTGTGGCGATAAACCACAAAAATTGTAGTCTTGTGGAAACGTGGATATATTACATACCTCAGAAGTGGATAGATAGACGGGGCTTTTAAAAGGTATGGTGCTATCTACATGGGCTGTCAAAGTATTGCAAACCTTATCTTCATATAGGTAATTTTGATTGAAAAAACCTCTTTTACCAGTCAGTTTAAGATAAGCTGCTGACATATCTATATCACCTTCTTTTCTGTTATCAAACATTTCTTTCATGCGTTTTCCGTATGGTTTACCCATGTAATCCGCAAATCCTCCATAGAAAATTTTCGGCTCGTTAAAGTCCATGTTAATATATGGCTCAACATTGAATAGGTCTGATATCTTTAAAAAATGCACGCCCAAATCATGCCTAATACATACAAAGAATACTCGGTTTCGTATTTGTGGAACACCCATTTTTGACGCATCAAGAAGGAAATGCTGACAATAATAGCCAGCGTTATCAAAATCTTTATATATGCGCCTAACATAGTCTATTGCACTTCCCATAAGTAAACCTTTTACATTTTCGGCTACTACAACTTTTGGTTGCAATACCTTTGCTAAAGCTATGAAATCAAAGAAAAGCGTATCAAGAACTTGTGCAGATTGCCCCTCTCTGAATTTCTTTTCTTTACCCCAATCCTTTTCACGATTCCCGGCAATGGAGAAGGTGGAGCATGGGGGAGAACCGTCCAAAATATCCAAATTGTAAAGATCGGGCGGTAGCTCTCTCTCTCTCTCTCTCTCTCAATGTTCGTATATCTTCCAAAAAATTATATCGGGGTGAGTGGTTAGCCACATAGCACCGATTAACCTTTGCGTCTATCTCATTGCAGCCAATTACATCAAATCCGGCTAACTTGTACCCCATTGTAGAGCCACCACCACACGCAAAGCAAGAAAATACCTTGCCTTTATCATTCGTGAATTTGGCTTCTGAAAGCCTCCAATTATAGGGGAATTTATGTTTTTGCATTTCCATATTCTTTATTGAATATTTTGATTTATGTAGTTCACTATCTTTTCCAACTTGCTTGAAGCAAACAAACAATTATTAAGTTTTCGCTTTCCTTCTTTCCATTCATGGGATAATTGGTAATATGGTGGATTTAACGTCTTATTAATTTGTATGCGATAGCAATTAGTATCGTATTCAGTTCTCAGGTTTTCTATATATTCGTCTGAATCTTCTGAATCAGTTACAAAAACCATTTTATCTGTAGAAAGAATCATAAGTCGTTTAATGTTTATCAATAGGTGCTGTTTATAGGCACGATTAATTTATAAGTCGCTTCGTTGGGGAAACCGTCTTTTATGGCTTCTTCAATCTCGCTGGCTGATGGTACACTTATTCGTTTCCCAAATTCAATTTTGCCCAAGCGTTTTCCCTTGTGATCGAAAATTATATATGTGTATTCATTCATAGGGCTATAATTATTTATTGGGGTAAATTGGGCGTATCACTTCCAGCGTGTCCGCACGAACAATAGCAATACGTTGGTAATATTTCTCACAAGCAGCTTTAAAACCACCACACCAAGCGGTTTTCTTCTCATAATTATCTACTATATCCTTTTCCGCTTTATCCAAATCAATAATAGGATAAGCCATGCCGATACGGATCTGATCGTTTGTATCATGCTGTAAAACTCTGATGTTGATTAAATCTTTTATATTCAATGTTTTATTTATTGCTATTACTTATTCGTTAGATATATTAAGTTTTAATTTATCTATGAACTGTTTACCTCGTTCTGTAACACTGATTTTAGCATTAGGGTGCATTTTCTTCATGTGGTTTATCTCTTTTTGTATAGATTCCACCGTACTTGCTAACACGTAATGTGTAGCAATAAACCACATTGTGCCTAATCCAGAACGCATTACATATCCTTCAAGATTAATACGAGCATGGGGTAGTATTTTGCCGAAATACATTGTTCCTTGAATACTTGCTACTGTGTTTTCGGTTTTCCTATCTATCATTTCTATAGCTGTAAAGCTCTTACACATATCTATATCCATAATTCGATATTGCTTTATATGAGGCTTTTGCCCCACTGATTATTATTTATTGATAACTGTTATAAACTGACATTTAGCCCAAAGCGAAATATCATTGCTGTTTATATATTCTTTGTTTTTTGCTTCAATAGCTTTAGCTTGTTTTTCGCTAATCTCCTTGCCTTGTAAATAATATATCTTCATACGGTGTTACATTGTGGTAGCCCGAAGGCTACCTGATTATTATACTTGTTCTTTCAACCACTGTTGATAAACTCTATCACAAATGGCTTCATCGCTTTCAAATAAGCCGCTATAGGTATATATCACGTGCTCTAAATCATTGGACTTTATTGTTACTTCGTATTCATCCAATGCGCAAGGATTGACGGCTATTCTCTTACAATTAACTGTAACATTGTTGTACTTTCTCATAATCGTATGTTATACAGGGCTTTCTCTCTACTGATTATTACTTTCTTAAAATTTCGTCTAACAGTTTTTTATCAGCATCCCAAAGATTGTACCCTTTGGCGATCTTTCTTCTTAGATACTCTTTTTCCCCGATCATGGCGATTGCCCTTTCTCTCAAATCTGATGCGCTCCACTTTTCAGCTTGATCTATCAGAAGGTTTGTAAGGCACTTTCTTTCTTCGTAAAGTTCACGTACTAATACCGTCTTTCGCTCTATCTCTTTTAGGGCTGTTGGGTTATCCATCCACAACTTACAAAAAGCGTCTTTGTCAAGGTCTGTATTCATGTAGCACTCTTCTACTTCCGTATAACCATCTGCCGATAGCTTTAAACCCGTTCTTTCTTCAAATTCTTTCTGTGTCATATCTGAATGTATTTAGTTTTATATTCTTTTCGTGTAACTGTTTTTATTACGTTGCAAATATATGCAACATTGGTAATATTACCAAATGAAATAGGTAATGTTTTCAAGCGATATTACCAATATTTACCAAGTAAAACATAGAAATATTATCATTATCAGATATATAGCTTTTCAAAAACACTGCAAAATAATTTCAGAAAAAGCATTTTTTAACATTGTAGAAATGTATGCTTTTTGATTTATTCTACTTATTAAAATAGATATTTTAGGATTATAGCTCTGATTTTGAAGAAAACAAGTATAAAAAACATTGGTGTATATATACACCGCTATTGAAAATATTACCTACATTTGCAGTATAACTAAAGTAATATTGATATGAATAAGACACTCTTTAAGAAAGTCAAAGACTTATGTAAGGACACTGGTTTATCAGAGAAGTACCTTACTGCGATAACCGAAAAAATGGGTGGCAGCATTGAGGATGATTCTACTGATGAAGCGGAAATCGAAAAAGTAGCAAACCAAATAGCAGATGTGGCAAAAGAAAGTCAAGGAGAAGCTACCAGGTGGGCTAACAAAGCGAAGGAACCAAAGGAGCCAAAAGAACCGAAGGAACCCAAAGAACCTAAAGAACCGAAGGAGCCAAAGGAACCTGATAACGATCCAAACAAACGGATCTCCGAACTTCAAGCGGAAATGGATAAAATGAAACAAGAGCAAGCTAAGAAAGATCGTGAAACAGCCGTTCAAGCAGCTCTTAACAAGCATGGTATTCCCGAATGGAGAAGAAAAGGTTTGGTTATTCCTGATGAAGAGGATCCAGATGCTTATTGCGCTGGTCTGAAACAAGACTTAATAACTCAAAACCTTATTTCGGAAGATCCAGAGAGTGTAAAAACAGCAAACGCAAAGAATGTTGAAGAGGCTTCTGATGAGTTGCTGGAATCAATTATCGTTAAATAAATCATTTTACAATGAAACGAACAAAAATTTCATTTGTCGGTGAAAAACCGATTTTCACAGGCAGTCCGCAAATTGTACCAGGCGGTTTTAATCTGGATCGAGAGAAACAGCGTTTTTCTGTAGGTGATATTATCCCTGCCGGAACACTCGCTATTTTCGATGAAGTTACAAGAAAGGTACAGATTGTAAAAACAGCGAAGGTTAAAACTATCAGCACAAAGGATAAGAAAGTTATCACTTTGTATTCAAATGGCTATTGTTCACCCTGCTTTTCTGTTGGAGATAAGCTGTTACAAGCTAAATCCGTTAGTGGAACTTTTGAAGATGCTCCTTCTATTGTGTCTATTGAAAAGCCTGGTGTGTCAAACGCTCCGTATGTAATTACACTTTCTGCTGAGATCTCAGGTTTGGCAGTAAATGATGTGCTTGTAGAGGTTGTTGAAAGCTCTACTAATGCTGCTGTTATTGGTGAACCTAACTCTTTAACAATCGAAGAAGTTACTGTAAAAGAGTTTGAAACAGCCATAGATGTTACAGAGGACACTATGCAATATGCTGTAATGGAAAGACGTGTTTTGCCTATTCCAGACAGCATGAAGGATAGCACGAAACGCTATTTAAAAGCGAACTCTCACATTCGATTGTCGCAAACTTATTAAAAGGAGGTGCTAAATGAAATCTATTTATTCAACTTTTACAGGTTTGTTTAAAGATGGCAAACCTATTGATTTTCTCGCAACGTGGAAAAAGACACTGGATAAGGCTTCTGAACGTGAAGTAGCATTGTTCCAGAAAACTTATTCGGATGAGTGGTTTGATTGGGAGGCTCCGCAACTCTCTTTGAGAGCTGAGGGTATTATGGGAAAATATCATTTGCGTGTGATGGCAACCCTGATCGGTGATGAATCCCCCACTCCGTTAAGACGTTCTGACGGTTTCGATATTTGGAATGAAGAAATTCCACGTGTCGGACATAAGTTCTTTATGAAGGCTTCCACTTACCGTAAGCTACTGGAAGTTTATAAATCTCCGTTCTTGAAAGACGGTCAAAAAGTAAAGCAGATTGAAAAGACTTTGCGTAACGATGTGGAAAACGCTTATCTGGGCTGCAAAGATACTGCTGATTTTATGATCCTGAAAGCTATATCAAACTTCGGTGTTTGTCGTTTCATTCCTTCTATCAACAACCCTGGTGGACGTGAGTTTGAAATTGATTACCTGATGGATGAAGCTAACAAGCTCGTTTCAGCTTTATTGTGGAATGACGCTAACTCAAAAGCTGGCAAGTTGGATATTATTCTAACTCTTACCATGATCGTTACCTTGTTCAAAAACAAAGGTGTCGTATTTGAAGAATTGCTGATGGCTCCTGAACTGCTTGCATTTATCCGAAGAGATATTACAATTCGAGAAGCAGCCTACGGTAAGGATAAATCCGGCAAAGTTGTTACTATCCCGGACTTGAACACCTTGTTTGCTGATAACGGTCTGCCTAAAGTTCGTGAAATCACCCGCCTTGTGGGTATTGAAAAGGACGGAGAACGTGAGCCGTTAGATCCCTGGAATCACAATATGATTGTATTTAAACCTGCTGGAAAGATCGGCTTTATCCAACCTTCTATTGAAGATAACGAGCTGTTTGAAGAGGACAATGTAGATTACATGAACGCTGGTAACGGTATTCGTATAGCCAAATGGCGTACTGGTGAATCTACAGGACAAAAGGCTGGTGAATATACACAAGGATCTGCCCGCTTGATCCCGGTTATCACTGAAATTAACGGTATTGTCTGCTTGCAAGTTAGAGGCTTTGAAGAGCCAGGAGAAGCAGTAGAGGGAGTAACTTTTTATACGAAAGAACAATTCGATCAGAAGGCAGCAGCAGCTTCTTTGGTCGGCTAAAAACGATGCAATATGGTAACATTAAAAGTATTAAAGAAGTTCCAAGACAAGGACAACAAGGAGAAAATTTACCAAGTCGGTGAAACTCTATCCACAAGCGATTTGGATCGTGTAAATGATCTTGTTTCACGAGGAATTTGCAGTATTTCTGCTATCAATGAGGCTAACAAAGAAGAAAAGAAACCCGAAAAAATTAGCCTTTTTGATAAAGAGTTTGAAATCGGTGCTGTAAAAAATGCTTTGGCTGAGATTGGCGTTTCAATCAATAAAAATGCTGGCGTTCAAGCAATCACCAACAAACTCAGTGAACTTACAGAAGAGCAAAACAATGCTCTTTCTGAAATCTTATGTAAAGAGTAACCTATGACGAATTTAGACGCTATCCGTGCTTTATGCACTAAAATATGTTCCGGCTTCTACCCGGATCAGAATGTACTTGAATTTACCCTTTTGGATAATGGTATAGATCCTTCTAAAAACTTCATCCCCAAAGATGTTGAACTGGTGAAGGCTGCTATCAGTGTCGTTAAGGGAATGACTGAAAACAGCCATTCGGAAAGTGGAATTTCTGACGGGTGGGATGCGGATCGTATTAATAAAAGTATCTCCGCTATTTGTAGGGAGTACAATATAGATAGCTCTGATTTTGTCGAAGAATCTTCTGTATCAGACGGTTCTAACCAATGGTAAGTTATGCAATACAACGGAACAATACAGTATAAGGTTTTATCTGGTGGCGGTTTGGATGGCAACGGTGAGCCGATTATCTCTACCGTATCGTGGAGTGAGCCTATACGGTGTCTGTACAAAACGGTAAAGCATAGTAACACAATCTATCAACAAGGTAAGTTTACTGATAGAAGCTATGAGATCCTAATTGAAAGTAGGGATTTTCAAGCTGATACGGTAAAACTTACCAATGATAGAACACAGTTTTTGGGTGAGTTTGAAGTACAGGATATTGAGTTTGTTAATCGCTCAGGAAGAGTAAAGATTACGGTTTAATGGGATTCACGAAGAAAACGCCGGATAGTGCTTTTAGCAACTTTCTTGATGATGCCAAGAAAGCCGTTATTGGTAGAGCTGTTAAGGCTTTTATCTATGTCGGTGAAGCGTGTCTGAAAGAAGCCCGTTTAAACGGTAACTATACAGACAGGACGGGAAACCTTAGAAACTCTATCGGTTATGCCGTACTTTTTAATGGTGAAGTTATGGAAGAAAGTGCTTTTGCCAACACAAAAGGTGGGCAAAACGGAAAGAAGCATTTGGATAGCTTGAAAAAGAACTATCAAAACGGTATTGTCTTGATTGTATCTACTGGAATGAGTTATGCTGCTTATGTAGAAGCCCGTAATTATAATGTACTTACTTCTTCCGAACTGCTGGCTAACAAACTTGTACCTCAGATTATGAAACAATTAGGCTTTGAAATGAAATGAATAAGACAGGTGATGAAATAGAGCTGGACGTTTTCAATATTATCACAAACAGCCAACTTGCAAAGGAAATAAAAGGTAACGTTTATCGTGAAGGAACACGAGATCTAAACCCCATGGAAGAGGATATAATTGTATCGTTTCTTACAGGTTTGGATGGGCAGTTTCAAACTGGCTCTGTAACGGTAAATATTTATGTTCCAGACAAAGACAATGGCAGTAAGGTATTGGTTAAAGATGTTGGCAGATGCCGTTATCTGGCACGTAAAGCCGATGATGTTGTTAGATCCTTAAAACCTACTGATTACAGATTTTCTTTAGGTGCAACAATTAAAAGCTACAAAGCAGAAAAGGTAGCTATGCACTTTGTAAACGTAAAGATCAATTTTGAACTAAAAACATTTTAAGTTATGGCAAACAGTGGTATTACATGGGGTAAACCCCTGGTCGAATTTGGGCTAACTGGTGTTGAAGATGCAGCTCCTTCCAGTTTCAAAACAATGCCCACAGCTGAAGAAAATACAGTTCTTCTTACAACCGTAAAAGGAAGTGCGCAAGAATTGTACGGAGAAGGACATGAACTGGTAGCTCGAAAAATGCAAAAGTCTTATAAGCAGCTTGCTATGAGTGTGTTTATTCCTTCTGGCACAGAGGATCCTATTCCGGAAGAGGACGGAGTTGTAAAAGATGAATATGCAGTACGCCTTACTCCAGAAGATGATACACTGGAAGGCTTCATCATGCGTAAATGCTCCGTTGAAGTTGAGGAAGAATGGTCGTCCGCAAAAGGGAAGATGTTAAAATACATCTTTAGCTCATTAAAGCCCAAGACGGGTAAAATGATTGAGAAGTACAAAAAAGCAGATTCATTAGCTGTAGGTTGATTGAACTATGAACAAGGAAAAAGAAAACATAGAAGGGCTTGTGTCTGATACGATCTTACAAAAGCCGTATTCTATACAGATAGGACAAGAAACATACGAGGTTGCACCTCCTTCTATTGCTACTCTTATCCTTGCTTCTGAACTTATTTCTCAGCTTCCTAAAGTAGAGTTAGATAAAAGCCTGGTTACATTTGAATCGCTCCGTATTGCGAAAGATTGTAAGGTTTTAGGCGATATTGTAGCTACTCTCATTTTAGGAGCTGAGAATATAATAACAGAAGCAACCGTAGTTCAAAAGTCTTTATTCGGTTTGGTACGCACACGCAAAAAGGTTACGATTGACAACAGATCTGTTTTATCCGATAAGATCTTGAAACAACTTTCACCAAGTAAAGTGAACGCTCTTACTCTAAAAATCATAAACAGGATGGAGATAGGAGATTTTTTCGGGCTTACCGCTTCCCTGATAGAGATAAACCTTCTCAAACCGACAAAAGCAGGAGAAGCGGATCCGAAGGAAACGATAGCATCTGGGCGGTAGTAGCAGGAATGGCAAAGGCTTATAATCTGACTTTTGATTATATCCTATACAAAATGAGTTTTGCGAATGTTCGTCTGTATAATGCGGTTCTTCCTTCTTTCTCAGCAAATAAGGATGGGAAAAAAGATACTGGCATTATTCTAAATGGTGATGATCCTAATAATCAGGATGCAGTAAATAACGCAATATTTGACGTAAACGAAGATGAATAACAACGAAGGTACAACATGGTGGGCTTTAGGATTGGATAACGCCAAATTTGAAAGCGATGTGGCGAAATCTAATTCTCTTTTCCGAAGCATAGGCAACACAGCCGAAAAGGAAGGTAGCAGGATAGACAATATTTTCCGTAAAATAACAGTCGCTGCAACTGGATTTTTCACGGCTCAACAAGCGTTGGGATATGCTCAGAAGATAGCTCAAGTAAGAGGTGAATACCAACAGTTAGAAGTAGCCTTCAATACCATGTTGGGCAGTAAGGCTAAAGCTGATGCTTTAATGACACAGCTTATTAATACTGCTGCTAAAACTCCGTTTGATCTCGTTGGTGTATCAAGTAGCGCAAAACAATTACTTGCTTATGGTATAGCTGCTGACAAAGTGAATGACACTTTGGTACGGTTAGGAAATATCGCTGCTGGCTTATCTATTCCATTACAAGATATAGCCTGGTTATACGGTACAACTATGACACAAGGCAGATTATATGCTGAGGATCTTAACCAATTTACGGGTAGAGGTATTCCGATGATTCGTGAACTGGCTAAAGAGTTGGGTGTAGCTGAAAATGAAGTTAAGGCTTTGGTTGCCGAAGGAAAAGTAGGATTCCCAGAAGTTCAGAAGGTTATAGAAAACCTTACAAATTCTGGCGGTATGTTCTACAATCTGATGGAAGAGCAAAGTAAGACTATTACAGGTAAAATTTCCAATATGGAGGATGCTATTTCTGTAATGCTTAATGAAATCGGTCAAGCTAATGAAAGCACTATAAATTCTATATTGGAAACTGGTGTTTCTGCTATAGAGAATTACGAGGCTATTGGTGCAACCATACAGGAATTGATTGTTACTTATGGCTTATACAAAGCTGCTGTAATTTCGGTTGCTGCTACAAAAAATGCCGTTACTACCATTAAAGCTACTGGAGAAGCTGAGGAACTAAGCAAATTGCTTACTGTAGAGCAGCAAGCTGCCATTTCAAAGAAGAATCTAACCAAAGGCACGTTAGAGTATGCAACTGCCGTAAAAGCTGAAATGGCAGCAAATATAGAGGCTCAAACCGTAGCGTTAGCCAAAGCTCGTACAGAGGTTTCAGCAGCCAGCCAAGCCATAGCAGCCAAGAAAGCCGAATACCTTGCTGCTAAGGAATTGGAAAAGCAAAGATTGGCAGAACTTATGTCTATCGGTGCTACTGGATCAGCAAAACAAGTAGAAGCAGCAGAAAGAAAATTAGTCGCAGCCGAAACAGCCAGAGAAACAGCAGCCTTACAATACCAAGCAGCCACACGTGATTTTAGCACCAAGAAAGTAGTGGTAGAAACGGCTGCTAAAACATTGAATACCACTCAGACAGCAGCCAACACCGCAGCACAAGCAGCCAATGTAACTACAACAAACTTGTTGGCAACTGCAAAGCTCAAACTTATGGCTGTAGCTACCAGGTTGAAAGCCGTTATGCTGGCAAATCCTTATACTTTGGCAGCAGCAGCTATAGCAGCTCTCGGTTATGGTATTTATAAACTTATCACTTATCAGACTGACGCAGAAAAGGCGCAAGAAAAACTAAATAACTCCATATCTGAAAGTGAAAAGGTTATTGGAGCTGAAAGATTGCAAATTGATGCGATGTTTGCACGTTTGAAAGCAGCCAAAGAAGGTACGGATGAATACCGTTCCGCAAAGGAAGCCATAATGAGCAAATACGGTGAGTATTTGAAGGGGCTGGGGGATGAAAAGAATGCTTTGGATGATCTGGCTAAGGCTTATCGTATCATTACGCAAGAAGCCGAAAAATCAGCTCGTGCAAGAGCTATGGATAAAGCGGTTAATGAGGCTTCTAATGACTATATTGATAAGGAGGTAGAAGCCAAAGAAACTGTAGAAGAGCTACTAAAAGATAAGTTCAAGGGGAAGAAGGATAAAGACGGTATCGACCTTGCAGAAACTTATTATTGGAAGATTAAGCCAGTGTTGGAAGGTAAGGGAGAAATTACCCAAGAAATCCAGGATATTATAAAGCAGTTTGACGAAACCAAATACTTGCCTGGCGATCCCATGACTGGTATAGGTGCGCAAACATACATGGCTAATAGCTTGCAAGATGAAATAACCAAAGTATTCAAAGCTCGTGGTATTTATAATAATATCATAAAAGAGGCTCAAAAACGCTTTGGGGAGAATCCTAACCAAAATCAGAAAACAGGTAATCAGGAAGAGGTATTTTATACCAAAGGAAAATCCATTTCTGAGATAGAAGCAGCCATTACTAAAGGTCAAGAAAAACTGGAGGCTTTCAAAAAGGCTCTCAAAGAGAACAACGGCTTAATGTCTGATGGCAAAGTAGTAACCGATGCTGTTGTAAAAGGGCAGGAAAGCTATATAGCTAAATTGAAAGCTACCGTTCTTGAACGTGAAAACGAGCTACAAATTATTAGCCAAGTAGAGAACCGTATTTCTAAACTGAAACAGGAGCAGAAAGAAACCGTTAAGGGTAGTGCTGAATACAACGACTATCAAAGACGTATAGATTCACTGAGTAAAAAGTTACCAGATAGAAAAACGTCCTCTTCTCAAAAGGATTATTCCGATGAGATAAAACGTAATGCACAAGAGCAGATTCGTATTGAAAAGGATATGGAATTTGCTGTAAGGCAAGCTGAGATCAACACCCATAAGGAAGGACTTTCTAAAACATTGGAACAAAACCAGCTCAACTATGAGCAGGAAATGGAGCAGATCAAACGTCAAAAGGAGGATAAGCTCACAAAAATTCAAGAGTGGGAAAAAACTATATGGGAATCTCAGGGCAAAAAAGGTACATTTAAGCCAACTACCACCCAATTATCAGAGCAGGATGAGCAACAATTTAAGGCTCTTGAGAATGCTGCTGGAAAGAAACTGTCTGCTGGCAACCAGACTGCAATAGAAGAAATGCTAAAGCAGTATCAGACCTATGCGGAAAAGCGTAAGGAGATAGAGGAAAAATTTCAGCAAGATATTGACGAAATGCGAGCTGTTAATGAGAAAGATAAGAAAGCCGGAAAGCAAGTTACTTTCTCCGAAGAAAATATCGCTCAGGCTGAAAGTGATAAACAAGATGCTTTGGACGCTTTAGATCAAGAGATAGCTTCTCGTGAAGCGACTTTTAATGTATGGGTAGAACAAATATCCTCTATGGGGTTAAAACAGCTAAAGGAGGCTTTACAAACAGCCCAAGACACACTGAAAAAAGAAGGTGGCAAGTTGGATGATAAAGAAAAAGCTACTCTTCGTGCGCAAATTAAAACCCTGGAGAAAAAAGTAGAGGTTGCTGAGGCGAAGGACGCAAGCACTTCGTCTGCTGAAAAAAACAAAAAGAAGTGGAGCGATACCCTAAAGGTGATGAATGAGGTAGATGATACTGTTAATAATATCATTTCTGACTTTGACGGGATGGATGATGCGACCAAAGCTGCTTTGTCTGCTGCTACCAATATCGCAGGAGGTATAATTTCCATGATAACAGGTATTCAAGCGTTGGCGGTTACTGGTGCAGAAGCTATCAAAGGGGTAGAGAGAGCTTCGGTTATTCTTTCCATTGTCGGTACAGCCATTTCACTTATCACTACTTTGTTCGGGTTATCCTCTAAGGCTGAAAAGGAACATCAAGAGGCACTTAAAGAAGTAGCCGAAAACAAACTGGAAATGCAACGCCAGTACAATTTATTGCTCATGGAGCAAAATCTTCTTATGAAAGAAGCAACTTCAATTTTCGGTGAGGATCAGATTGCTAAAGCTGCCAGATCTGTAGAGGTATATCGCCAAGCTATAGAGGATTATAAAGAAACTTTAAAGGGTGATGCTCCAACGCTAAAACTAAACCCTTTTAATTTGAGAGGGAGCCTGAATGACTATAAAAAGCAAAAAGAGGCTTATGATAAAGGTGTAGGCGCATTAAATAATGTTACGGTGAAAACGGGTAGCTATACTACCGGAGCCTGGTTTTGGAAAAAGCAGCATGATATTTATACTTCGGTACTCCAGGTTTACCCGGATTTGATAGATGGGGAAAACAAACTGAATAAAGAAAGAGCGCAAGCAATTCTTGATACTCAAACAATGAGCGATGAGAATCGGAATTTGTTGCAAAACCTTATAGATCTTCAAGAACAAGCGGAAGAAGCCCAACAAGCACTAAGAGATTACTTAGAGGGTACTTTTGGCTCTTTAGGTGATAGTATAATGGATAGTATCACTGAGGCTATTGAAAATGACGGTGTAGATGCGTGGGAAAAGTTCGGGGAAAAAGGATCTTCTGTATTGGAAGATTTGGGTAAACAGATTGCCTACTCTTTATTCTTCTCTGATAAGTTCAAAAGACTACAAGCTGATCTGGAGAAAATCTACGGATCCGGCAAAACAGAAGAAGAAATAGCTAAGGAAGCAAGGGATTTGGTTGCCTCTTTCTATCAAGGTATCGGTACGGATATGAATAACGCTCAACAATGGATGGAGCATTGGAAAGAAGAAGCAAACAAACAAGGCTTTCACCTTTGGGAAACAGAGAATCGTGAGGTTTCCAGCAATAACGGCATAGCAGCAAGCCAGGACAGCGTAAACGAGCTGAACGGAAGGGCAACTGCAATTCAAGGGCATACCTATTCTATAAATGAAGGTATTAAATCATTAGTTAGCCATTGTGCCAAATTTCTTGAGATATTAACTGGTATCAGAGAGAATACAAGCTATTGCAAGAATCTGGAATCTATCAATTCCAATATAAAGGAAATGAAAGAAAGCATAGGTAACATGAATGATAAAGGTGTAATAATGAGGAAATGAAAAATAACTTATACATAGACGGTACGGACGCTTTTACTCGGTTTGGGGTTTTTATCGCTGAGGGTGGGCATAACGAAGTTGTTGCTTTCCCGGCATTAAAAGAACCAGAGGTTTCTAATGATTGGGCTGAGTATGACGGTATCGAAGTGGATTTGTCGGATCCTAAACTTGATACTAAAGAACTTGAAATAAAGTTCAACGCAGTGGGTATGTATCAGACTGGAGATTTCATTTCTCTACTGTCCGATGGAGCCTACCATACCTTTGAGTTTAAAAGAATCGGCTATACTTATAAGCTCCGATTGGTTTCAGAGGTAAATGTAGCTCTGTATATCGGTGCTAAAAGTTTCTCGTTAAAATTCGCAGATGATTTCCCTTTGAAAGATTATAAATATACGGCTCCTTTATCGACAACCAATATACCTACGCAGGGGTATGAAATAGACGGGATAGATTTCTCCGTTTACGGTATTCGTGTATTGGAAGGAAGCGAGGCACAAATACTTAAAGCTCCAGCAGTAAAGAAAAATATGTTGCGTAACCTTTCTACTCAAAATGGGGCTATTTATGATGGTAAACAAGTAGTGTACCAACATAAAGAAGTTACTTTGAGTTGTTGCTTAATCGCTAAGAATCTAACGGAGTTCTGGAGAAATTACAATGCTTTCCTTCACGATTTGATAAAGGTGGTGGAAATAGACGAAGGCGATGGCGTGAAGGTGCAAACGGCTGAAAGATCCTTGTTCGTTGAAAGCACTTGCGAGGAATACCCATGTTACTACAAAAGCTCAAAAGTAAGTCTGTTTTCCCCTGACGATCAAGTCTGGTGCGCTTTTACCCTAATGTTGGTATTCACTGCCTTTAGAGTTGGAGAGGATGAATATTTACTTGCTTCTGAGGCTGGAGAATTGATAGTTACGGAAGATGGTGAGTTTTATATAGATCTAAAAAGTTATGGCAATTAGGAAAAAGAAAATCAGTGAATTAACGCTTTCTGATAGCCTAACAGGGCTGTACACTATTGGCGTAAAGTTGATAAACGGAGTACAAACGAGCGTGAAAGTTAGCCTGGGTGTAATACAGACAGCCTATGAAAATATGCTGAAAGTAACTCAGGAAGCTATCACTGCAACAAGGAACGCTATTACTGCTACCAATAATGCAAATACAGCTACCCGTAATGCTGTTACTGCTACTGAAAATGCCAACACAGCTACGGCAAACGCAAATGAGGCTACTCGTGTTTCTGGAGTAGCAACCCAGAAAGCCAATGAAGCGACCAATAAAGCTAATACGGCTGCTGGTAAAGCTGATGAAGCACGTATAGGATTGGATAGGATCAAGCAGGAAACAATCACAGCTACCAGTAATGCCAATACTGCAACCAGTAACGCAAATAAAGCTACTGAGAATGCTAATAAGGCTACAACTAACGCCAACACTCAGGCTGACCGGGCTAAGGAACACGCAGACAATCCCCCCAAAATGGGTGATAATGGCAACTGGTGGAAATGGGATGAAACGCAAAAGAAATATGTAGATACCGGGATTTTGGCAAAAGGTGGTATTCTCTATCCTACTTTTACGATTGATCCCGATACAATGGAACTAATCATGTATTACCAGGATGATATAGCTGCTGATATGTTTGATATTGACAATGAAGGATTTTTAATTTTTAACCCCAAGTGATATGGCAGAAGGAAACATAAGATTAGGAAAGGTTGCTTTCGTGGATAAGGGAACTTATTCAGCAGCTACCACATATAATACATTTGATTTCATTACTACGGATGATAGTTGCTATCTCTGTATCAAGGATGGGAATAAAGGACACGCTTTAACCGAAACTACCTGGTGGAAATGTATAGCTCGTGGAACAACAGCCACAGCAGCAGCTAAAAAGGCTGAGGATGCTGCTAAACTGGCTAATGAAAAAGCTACAGCAGCCGATAACGCAGCAGGTAGGGCAGTAGAGGCTACCAACAATGCTAACGCAAAGGCTAATGAAGCTCACGAAAAAGCGGAAGAAGCCAATGTTGCTAAAAACAATGCAAATGAAGCTACTGGCGATGCAAGGGTAGTTATTGCACGTTTGGAAGAATTGGAAGAATCGCTTATATCAAAATATAAGCTGATCCCTACTTCCATGAAGCTAAATTACCCGAAAAAAGTTACTTACAGGAATACCCATCCTTTCAAAGTTGAGGTAGAATTACTTCCCGTAGATACTGGTAGGAATGTATTGTTTCTCGGTGATGATCGGGCGGTGTCTATCACTCCTGATGGCGTATTTATGATTAACGGTGTAGGTATGAGCAGAATCCATGTTGTTCCAACTGAAAATACAGCATTATACCAAACAATTCAGATCATTGTAGAAGAGCCAGGAATGAGATTTATATCTGGTAGGGGTATTCGCTTCTCTGGATCTGGAGGTATCAGATTAACTTAGTAAAAAATGAATGTTGAACTATTAAAAACTTATTAATTATGGCACTTACAGCAGATGAAGAAGTAAAGGTAAGACAAATTATTGCAGCTTACAATAATGGGAAAAGATTGAATGAACTTCCTATAGCGGATGGCTCAAATCCGTTTGGTTTTATCACTGAGGTACTGGATAGTGATGGAGAATCAAAACAAGCAGGTTTGGCTGCTATGCTTCCTTATGTAGAAGAACAGTGTAGCTATGGTGGTGAATTGGATCTTTCTGTTTCCTCTTCGGTACTAACCAGAACGGGGAATGTCACACTGCATAAAACATTACCTATCCAGAGTAAAATGAGAGGCTGTTTGTTATCGGATAATGGTACTGTTATAGAATACCTAAATCCAAACAACTGGAGAGCGCACAAGTTGGATGGCTCTAATGGTATGGTAATGGTAGAAATTCCGGATCACTGGAGAAGATTTTATACCAATGGCAATAAAAGAGGTGTACGGATCAGCGAATACCCGTTACCTGGTTATCATTTCGTGAAAAAATGCTATATCTCAGCTTATGAAGCTACTGTACAAAGAAGCACTGGTAAACTGGCTTCTGTAGTAAATACTTCGGCTGATTACAGGGGAGGGAATAACCAAGCGGATTGGGATGCTTTGCCTAAAACTCAATTAGGTAAGCCAGCTACATATATGAGCCGTACCGCTTTTCGTAATGCAGCTCGTAAACGTGGCACTACTACAGAATGGAACTGTATGGATTATAACGCTTACATTACCCTGGCATGGCTCTATTACATAGAGTACGGAAATCTTAACTGTCAGTTGGCTTTCAATGCACAGAAAGATAGTAACGGTTATGCTCAGGGTGGTTTGGGAAATGGTGTAACTACCTGGGATGGAACAAAGTGGAACAACTTTAGCGGTTATTATCCTATTATCCCTTGTGGTACGAGTGATGAATTGGGAAATGCTTCTGGTGAGGTTGCTTATACTTTAGAAAAAGCAGAAGGAGAAAATAGTAAAGTCTTTACTGTTCCCCGTTATCGTGGTATTGAAAATCCATTCGGGCACGTCTGGAAATGGACGGATGGTATGAATATGGAGGTTAAAACGGATGCCAATGGTGGTACAAGCAAAGTGTTTGTTGCTATTGATCCAGCCAACTATAACGATAGTAATTACAATGGTTATACACTTAGAGGGCTGGCAGCAAGACAAGAAGGCTATACCAAAGAAATGATTTTTGGAGAACATGGCGATTTGATTGCTTCTCTTGTTGGTGGAGGTTCTACTACCTATTGGTGTGATTATTACTATACCTATAAGAATGAGAATCGTATGCAGGGTGTCCTTTTCGGCGGTTATACGTATCGTGGCGTTCTTGCGGGCTTCGGTTATGCGCATACGGCTAACGCCCCCTCGGCTGCGAATGCGCATGTCGGCTCTCGGCTTTGTTTTATCCCTAAAGCGTGAAGCGGTCGGGCTTGACTGCAAAACATAAATAATTGGAATACAAATGAATAAAATAGGTTGGTTGCTGGTGGGTGTCCTTTTCAGCGGTAATACGAATAATGGCGTTCATGCAGGCTTCGGTTATGCGAATACGAATAACACCCCCTCGAATGCGAATGCGAATGTCAGCTCTCAGCTATGGTTTTCTCAAAATAACTCAATAAACGAAGCAACGACCTTACCTATTGGTAGAAGATAACATAACTCATAAAGGTGCTGGTAGGGAAACCGAAGGCTCTGAGTACGAAAAACAAAGAATATGAAGAGATTAAGTAATTTATACGAGCAAATTATTTCACTTGATAACTTGCGCCTGGCTGATGAAAAAGCCAGGAAAGGCAAGTTACGTTCTTATGGTGTCAAACGGCACGATAAGAATAGGGAAGCAAACATACTGGCTCTTCATGAATCTTTGAAAAAAAAGACTTTTGTAAATTCTAAATATGAGGTATTTATAATCAAGGATCCCAAAGAACGGCTTATTTACCGTTTGCCTTATTATCCTGATAGAATCTTACACCATGCTATTATGAATATCATGGAACCTATATGGGTGTCCTTATTTACAGAAGATACCTATTCTTGCATTAAGGATCGTGGTATTCATAAAGCAGCAGCTAAAGTAAAGAAGGCTTTGAAAGAAGATCCAGAACACACTACTTACTGTTTGAAAATGGATATAGTGAAGTTCTATCCAAGTATAGACCATGATATTTTGAAAACAGTACTACGGAAGAAAATCAAAGACAAAGATCTACTTTGGTTGCTTGACGTGATTATAGACAGTGCCGATGGCGTACCCATAGGGAACTATCTAAGTCAGTACTTTGCTAATATTTATCTGGCTTACTTCGATCACTGGATAAAAGAGGTTAAGAAGGTAAGATATTACTTTAGATATGCAGATGATATTGTGATTTTAGGCGATGATTCTAAACAGCTTCACAAACTCCGTATAGAGATTGAAGAATATCTGCATGACAATTTAAAGCTATCACTCCGTAAAGTGGATTCTAAAACTGGAAAAAAGAAATGGAAGTTTCAAGTATTCAAAATTGATAGCCATAGAGGTATTGATTTTGTCGGGTATGTCTTTTATCATACCCATACCCTTATTCGGAAGGGAATCAAAAAGAATCTATGTAGGAAGGCTGCCAAACTGAATAAGAAAACACACATTTCCGATATGGAATATAAGCAAGTTATTTGCAGTTGGTTTGGCTGGGCTAAATACAGTAATTCTAAACATCTATTAAGAACAATAATTAAAAAGCAAGTATATGATACACTACGATTTTAAGCCTTCTAAGTTAGAGGCTAACGGAAATGGTTCTTACACATACCGTTGGGATATTCAGGAAGTTCAAGTAGAAAACCATTTTGGAGAAGCTGGAGATAATGAACAAACGGAAGCCGGGCAAACTACAAAATGGACTTGTAACGAAGTTGTTGTTTGGGGAATGGTTACAAATGATAAGCTGAAAAAGGCAGTTATTACCCATTTGTGGGATTCTGATAAAGAAGCCAAGATTGTCAATGATTATAACGCTGCCCAGCTCGGTATTCTTACTGAAAGATCAGCTACCGATGATTACAAGGAGTATTTGCAAAAGAGAAAAGCTATCAAAGAAATGATAGATAACGATTGTAAGGAACTTAATATTATATTGTGATGAAAAAGTTTAGTGAGTTAGGTGTAACCGTACAGGATGAACGTAAAATGTTCAACTGTAGTCAGGTTTCTATTTCGGACGTGCTGAATTGTGAGATCATTGTAGAAGATTTCATTCCAGATGTAAAGACTTCGCACGGTGAAGGAAGATACCTTGTGAAATTTAAACATAGCAATGGTGCGGATGGTAAGTTTTTCACAAACGCAGCTTCTTTAAAGAAAACTTTGGATCAGATTCCCAAAGACGCTTTTCCTTTCAGCACTACGATAAAAGGGATGAAATGCGGAAATGGTAAGATCTATCAATTCACTTAGTAAACATGAAAATACATTTCAACAACAATGAGATTGATATTCTGGTAGATACAAGCAGCTACCGATATACGGCTTTACAGAATGTAGGCACTCTTTATCTGTACTTTGCCAGTGAAGAGTTCATAAACATTCCCGTAGGAGCTTATTGTATCTACAAGAATATCACTTACTACCTGATGAATCCTAACGACTTCAAGAAGAAAAGCAGTCGGAATTTTGAGTACACCATTGTAATGTATGATATAGGCGCAATATTAGGTAAATACAAATGCCGGGATATTGTTTCTAAGCGTTTGAAATTCGATTACACAGCAAAGCCTCACGAGCATCTACAGTTAATTGTGGATAATCTCAATATGAGAGATAGCGGATGGAAAGTTGGCGAGTGTATAGAAGCTGAGGAAAAGACTATTAACTATAATCACACGTTTTGTAGTGAGGCTTTGCCTAATATTGCTAATATATTTAAAACGGAGTATGAGATAGATCCAGCTATTAAAACGGTACACTTGCGTAAAGTTGAATATAACAAAAATGAACCGTTACCTCTTGAATATGGAAAAGATAAAGGGTTTGTACCTGGTTTGGGGCGATCCAGCCAAAGCGGAAATAGACCTGTTACTATCTTGTACGTTCAAGGTGGAGAACAGAATATAGACTTTAGTAAGTATGGCTCTAAGGAGTTGCTTTTGCCTAAAAATCAAAGATTGGAGTATGAAGGACGTACTTATGTTTCAGATGCAGATGGCTTGTATATAAAACGGGCTGATACACCACTTAGGGATGTTCAAGAGGATAGTTTGGATTGTTCTCATATTTCACCTAAAAGAGTAGGCGGTGTTTCTAATGTTGTTGTTTCCGATAAAGAAAAGAATTTCTATGATTTTATAGATAGTTCTATTCCAAATGATTTGAATTTTGAAGATTGTTTGATAGAGGGTAATACTATGACTGTTATATTTCAGTCTGGTATGCTTGCAGGTAAAGAGTTTGAAGTTAAATACATTCATAAAGAACGCAAATTCTTGATAACCCCCCAAGAAATAGACGGTCAAATTATGCCAAATGACATATACAAACCTAATTTGGGAGATAAATACGCTGTATTCGGAATACAGTTACCAGATGCGTACATTTGCAATAATTCAACAAAAGAAGGTGCAAGCTGGGATATGTTTAGGGAAGCTGCTAAATACCTCTATGAGAATGAAGATCCAAAGTTTACATTCAAGGGAGAACTGGATAGTATCTATTCTAAAAAGCGTTGGCTCTCTATCGGTGGAAAAATAAAATTAGGTGGCTATATACTCTTTAAGGATCCGCAATTCATACCAGAAGGAATAAAGATAAGGATCACCAGTATTAAAGAGTATATACACAGACCTTACAGCCCAATTATTGAATTATCTAACACGACTACTGGAGCTACTATTTCAAGTGAGTTAAATAAGATAGAGAGTAATGAGATCAAGACTGATAACCAGTATAAAAGCTCTATCCAATTCACTAAAAGACGTTTTAGGGATGCAAAAGAAACGATTTCAATGCTGAATGATGCGCTTTTGCATTTCTCAGGTTCCATTAGTCCAATCTCAGTACAAACAATGAGTTTGCTTGTTGGTGATGAAAGTTTGCAGTTTCGTTTCGTGAACAACAAAACCAATCCGACACAAGTAGAATACCTTGTTACCTATGACAACGCAAAGAAAGTGCTTTCGGCTCCAGGAGGAATACTACAGCACATGACTATTGGGATTGATACACTTTCTTCTGGGCATAAAGCCAGTGAGTATAAGTTTTGGGATATTGAAAAATATACTTCTCCAACATTAACAGAAACAGTAGGATATTATCTCTACGTGAAAGCTAACAGAAATGGCACTACTGGATCATACGTTTTAAGTAAAAACGCTATCAAGCTGGAAGGTGTAGAGGGGTATTATCATTTCCTTGTAGGTATTCTAAACAGTGAATTTGAAGAGGATCGTTCCTTTGTCGAACTATTCGGATTTACAGAGATACTTCCAGGAAGAATAACTACAGACAGAATCGTTTCAAGCGATGGGTTAAATTTCATGGACTTTGTGAATAACGCTTTTCGTGTAGGAGATTCAGACAGTTATTTTGACTGGAATACCAGGGGAGATAAAAAATTACGTCTGAGAGGTACAATCGTACAAAGTGAAAGTGGGGATGAAAGCCCTATAGGTTGTTTTCGTTACGTATATGACAACTCTTATACCTATTATTGGGGTGATGAGGTTATCTATGATGATGGTACTGGCTATTCTATGTATCGTTTTGTATCAAAGAATCCCGTTAAAGGTATTTCTCCAAAGAATAGTAACTATTGGATTATTGTAGCCCAAAGAGGTGTGGGTATTTCAAATACAGACGTTCTGTATGCCATATCATCCAATAATACTACAGCACCAACATCCGGTTGGCAGACAACAGCTCCAGCCTGGGAAGATGGATATTACATTTGGAGTAAAACAAAAGTTGTTTATACGGACGGTGATATAGTATATACAGATGCAGCTTGTATCACAGGTGGAAAGGGGGAAACAGGCAATGGTATAAGTTCAATAATTGAGCAATATTATTTATCATCATCTGCAACTTCTCTTTTAAATGGTAGCTGGTCTAATTCAAGCCCAACTTGGAAAAATGGTTGGTATATATGGACACGATCCGTTATTAATTACACAAACGGTAACAGCATTACTACAGAGGCTATTTGTGTTACTGGAGAAAAAGGAGACGATGGTATAAATGGTGATTATTTTGAATATCGGTATGCTGTTAATGGTTCCAGAAGTACACCACCTTCACTGAGTAAAACGAGCCGTAACCCTTCGGGATGGAGTACAACCGTACCAACTGTAGGAAACTTGCAATACTTATGGTTTACAGTAGCAAAAATCAATGGTGAAACAAATTCATTGATACAGAACTGGAGTACGCCAGCTCGGCAAACTCCGTATGATGGTGTGGATGGCAGAAATGGCGATACTGGTCCGACTATGGTTTATCGTGGCATTTATGCGAGTGATAAAGTTTACTATGGCACTTCAAAGCGTGTAGATGCAGTGAAATATAACGGTCACTATTATGTTGCCAGAGTGGATGCCGGAAACGGATATCTAAACCATGTACCTACTGATACAGCTTATTGGAATGATTTCGGTGCAGAGTTTGAAAGCATAGCAACCAACTTATTATTGGCTGAGGGGGCTAATATTGGAGATTGGTTTATGAGTGGTGGAAAGATTGTTTCTACACTTTTGGATGGTAATAAGATTATCCTTGATGCTTCTATGGCTCGGATAATAATAGAAAGCAAGCGTATTTCAGGGGATTATACCTATGGAGGTGAATGGTCGAGCTTTACATATCCATCTTTATGGAAGCAATACGGTCAATCATTAACTAATGAAGAGGAAGAAGGATATGAGTATATTTATTGTAGAACAACAACTAATAACCGTCCTTCTACACCTTCTGGAAAGAATGTATCTGGGTATCTGCCAGATGGATGGACTTATTACTCTCAGGGCGTAAATTCAACTTATCAATATGAATGGATGTCAAGAAGGTATCAGAAAGGGCTTCATTCTAAGATAGAATTGAATGCTGGCAATGGATTAATTGAGGCAAGAAATGATATGGGTGTTTCATATATGACCCCTGGAGGCATTTTCTCAAACTGGGCTAATACAGATGCTGTTTCTGCAACTTTAGGAATAACCAGAAAGGCTGCTATCGTTGGACTTGGTTTTGGTAATTTGGATAAATCTCAGTGGGATAATGAAAATTTTATCGCTGGTATTTATGGTACTGCGAGTAATAGAGGTACTGCCCCTGCTTATGGAGGCTTTTTCCAAAACCTGATGGCTGCTGGATTACTTTTAAATGTCAAATCTATAGATGATAACTCTGGAACAACTTATTTAACAGAATACCAGTCGTTTGTTCTTGGTTTGACAAATAAAGGTGTGACAAAGAATGTTTATTTGCCTAATGATGGAATAGTAGGACGTTTTGTGTTTGTTAAGCAAATAGGTGTAGGACAATTAAAATTTTATCCACGTTCAGGACAATATATACATGATGATAGTTCTGCAAATGATTATTACGATATACCTGAGGGGTGGATGGGAGTTTTTGTTTTTACTCGTTTTATGTTTAATGGCGTACTTCGTCAATGTTGGACGGTAAGTAGATTCAGATTTTAAAAATATATGTTATGGTAGAATATGGATATATAGACGAAAGTGGGTATCTTACATCTAAGATACTGGAAGAATATACAGAAAAATTTCGTGATGATGATGGAGAAATACAAGAGCGTATTATTTCTGTAGAGGAACAAGCGAATATCCTTTCAGGCTTGGGATGGAAACAAGTAGAACTTGTTGATGATACAAAATTGAATTGTCCTCTTTATTATAGTGTACATATTGCTCCTTATGACGCTGGAGATAAGATAAGGTATAAATATGAACAAAGGTTTAATGTTAAGATTGTTCGGAATAAGATAGATGAGTTAAAAGCTTCTCTTACCAGTAATGATAGTTGTATAGGTGATTATCGTATTACAAAGTGCTATGAGGCTTCTCTTATCGGTGAAAGTATGCCTTACGATATATCTGAGTTGCACCAAAAAAGACAGGAAGTAAGGAATGAAATAAATAGATTGGAAGCCTTAATAGTTTCAAATATATAATTTTGTCTTTTGTGGTGTATATATACGCCACAAATAGTATATTTGCAGTGATTATAGTAATGTGTACCAAATACTTTGTAGAAACTCATGGATGATGTAACAACTATTGCAAAAGGAATTAGCGACTGGGGTATGATGGCTATAACGGCAGCTTTTTTCCTTGTTTTATCTGCTGGTTTGATGATAGCTTGTTTTAAGTGGTTTAAATCAATCATTAATGGTATTATCAACAGTACGGATAAAACTATGAATGATTTACTAAATGAAACTCGTGTTCAGAACGAAATGCTTGCGGATATATCAGAAGGATTACGCCCAGAAACTCAATTAAGGATCAAAAATACCTCTTCTACTTATTTTGATTTATCTGTGGAAAAGGTTTGCCGATTGATTAAAAAGATTAGGGAGGAAAACCATATTGTAGATAGAAAGGCTACAGTTGATAAGATCCATAATTTAGTAAGAAACTTACATGAGGACAGAAATAGCCGCTTTGATTGCTATTCTTATAGAGGAAAGAAACTGTCAGATTATACTAATCCCGATTGGGTGGAATGGGTATCAAAAGTTATAGAGAATGAGATTTATAATGAAAATGGTGCAAATAACGGGAGAGCCTATACTAATGTACAAGCTGTATATGAAAATATAAAATTAGATTTCTATCATCGAATAAATAATTAGCTTATGAAAATTTTAATTGATAACGGACATGGTGAAAATACACCAGGTAAAAGATCTCCGAAGTGGTCGGACGGATCACAGTTATTTGAGTGGGAATATGCCAGAGAAATTGCCAGAGGCGTATATAATCAATTACGAGCAAAAGGTATAGATATTGAATTGTTGGTAAAGGAAAATATAGATGTACCTTTGGCTGAAAGAGCCAGAAGAGCAAACGAGATAGCAGCCCGATACGGTAAAACAAAAACGCTTCTTGTTTCTATTCATTGTAACGCTTCTGGAACTGGCAAGGGTACGGGATGGGAAATACATACCAGTCCTGGAAAAACAAAAGCTGATGATTTGGCGCAAATATTCTGGGATATAGCTAACAGAATGTTTGGAGGAACTTGGAAAATTAGAGGTGATTGGTCGGATGGGGATGGAGATTGGGAAAGTAACTTCTACATACTCAAAAAGACTTCATGCCCGGCTGTTTTGACGGAAAATTTCTTTATGGATAATGAAACCGATTGTAAGTTTCTACTATCTCCAGAAGGAAAGGCTCAAATTATCCAGTTACACGTTGATTCAATCCTTAAATACATAGAAGATTATGCGTAAGTTTTTGTTTATTGCGCTTGTTTTACTCATAGGGGCAAATATCTTTCTATTTAAACGATTGGATAGCGTAAAGAAAGAGCGTGATCGCTTGGATAGTAATCAAGCAGCATTGCTTTCAGATGTGGAACACTACAAAACAGAATCAGGGAAAAACGCTACTTCTGTTTTAAGGTTGGAATTGACGAAAAATGAGCTGGAGAAGAAAAACAAGGGTCTTACCAAAACAGTAGATGATTTGAATATAAAGCTCAAACGCATTCAGGCAGCTACAACAACAGCAACCAAAACGGAAATAGAAATAAAAACAGAAGTACGTGATAGCATAGTATATCGCAACCAGCTTGATACTCTTTCAAATTTTCGATGGCGTGATTCTTGGATAGATTTAATGGGAACTATTGACAAAGGGGTATTATCTGCTAAGATAGAAAGTGCCGACACGTTACACCATATCATACATAAGATACCGAAAAAGTTTCTTTTCTTCCGATTTGGAGTGAAGGCTATAAAAATGGAAGTTGTAAATTCAAATCCACACAACAAAATTACATATACTGAATATATAGAGCTAAAAAAATAGCTTTTGTAGAATACTTTTTTCATTTCAGAACGTGCATACTGAGAAGTACGCACGTTTTGTCTATCTTTGTAGTGCCGAATTTATATCGGTGTTGCATTAGTGAAAACCTCGCTTCTTTTTTGTAGAAGTGGGGTTTTCCATTTTCTTTGTAGAAAGCCTAATTATCATACTATTTCTACAAATATTCTACAAAAATCACAATATCCGTTGTAATCCACTGATTATTAGAATTAGAACAAGACTTTCCTAAACATTAGATAGGGGTTCGATTCCCCTCCGAGGTACCACTTTCATTCCATTTTTTGCCCTCATTCTGATGCTTGTTTTTATTCCTCACCGCCTTCACCTCTGTTCTCAATCTCCCTATTCATCGGCTTTTCCGGTGAAAGTGGTTTGGGTTTGTGTTCGCTTTCCCGTTGAGTGACGGGAAGTTGTAGTTTGGCTTGTTGTCAATTTCACTGCAATGGAAAAATGTGGTGGCAACGCAACGGTGATGAACATGGCTGCAAGATTCTGCAAGCTGTTTGCACTGTCACTGCATAACGGTTGCAGCGCTACTGCACAACAGTTGCAGCGCTACTGCAAGTATAGTTGCAGTGTCACTGCAAAACTGTTTCAGAATTTTGCAGTGCTTGTCCTTTGATTCATAATCAGTTGACTGTCGGCAGAAGGTGCTCTGCCAAGGAGGGTTGTACAATTGATGAGATAGGTGCGTTAACGGTTGTGAGATGCGGTAATGCAAAAAAGGAGTTTCACCGGAAAAGCCGATGAATAGGGAGATTGGAGACCGAGGTGAAGGTGATGAAGGGTGAAAATTACTTTTGATGTTATGATTTTGGGCGCTGATTACACGGATTTCGCGTTTATTGGTTGTTCTTTCTGTGAAATCCGTGTAATTCAGTGCTTGAAAAGGTAGTGAACCGGATGTTTGTCCGTGGCAGGTTCTCGACGACTCCCGTGCCTCTGTATTCGCACCGGTCGGCTTGTTTTGTTAATCGGCCGTCTTCTTATATACTTTCAAGTTGGTGACTTTGCTCTTGAACTCTCCGGTTTCTTGCAGCGGGAATACCAGCGTGCGCACGTAGTTCATCTTCGCTTTTCCCTCGTCGAAGAGCCGCTTTTCGATGTTCAACTCCTCTACCACCTTGCCGTTTATCAGCAGGCGGGTGGCTTTGTTGTCACCTTCGATGCCGATGTTCATGCGCTCGCCTTGGTGGATGCGATAGCTGAATGTGTTCAGATATCCGTCGCGGGCAAAGCCCAGCATGCCGCGGATGGGGTCGGCAAGGTAGAAGACGGCGTCGGGCGAGCGGAACAGTATGGTGTTCGGGGTCTCGGCGGCTCCGTCGATGTCGAAGGTGACGCGGTAGTCGTAGCCGATTTCGCGGTGAGGAGTGCGGCTGCTTGGAGTTACGGCGGATTGTTCGTACACCAGTCCCGGCCCGCCTTCGATGCGGCCCAGTTGGTTCACGCCCGGCGCTTCGCTGAGCCGGTGGCGCAGCCTGTCGAAGTCGGCGTAGGGAAGCGTGGTTTTTGCAGCGGTCCACGTCTTGACGGCCAGAGTCTGCATGGCAGGGAAGACGCGGTGGTGGATATCTTTGGTGGAGATTCCGTTTCCTACGTGGTCGTTCCATACGGCGAACATGCCTCCCAGAATGGCGGGGTCTTGTTCCTCAAACACTTCTTTGCCGATGTGGGCAGGCGTCCACTTGTTGTAGAGCATCTCCGTGTTGAGGTAATCGTAGTAGTAGCCGGCCGCAGGTACGATGTATACCATTCCGTCGGGGATGCTGATGAGCTTGTAGCCTTGTTTAGCCATTTCCTTGGGTTGGGCGTAGCCGTTGTACCACGCACTCATGATGACGTTTTCCGATTTCACGGGTGTCTCGCCGTCGGCATGGGTCAGTGCGCCCCATACGCAGGCCTGCTTGCCGAAGCTTTCCACGTAGCGGATGTAATGGTCGGTGAAGGCGCGGAACTTTTCTACGACGTCTTTCTTCTTGTTGGAGTACTCGTCGGTACCGATGTGCACCTTGGGACCACGGAACACGGGAGTATCACCCTCGAGGTATTCTTTGAAGAGTCCGTCCATGAAGGTGTAAGTTTCGGGATTGAAGAGGTCGAGGTGGTCCATGCCATATTCCTTGCTGCCTATTTCGGGCTTGTAGTGGGTGAAGGCAAGTGTGTGGGCGGGAGCATCGATTTCGGGGATAATCTCGACGAAGCGTTGTTCGGCCAGCTTCTGCAGGTCGATGAATTCGGCTTTCGTGTAGTGTCCGTCTTCGGCGGCAAGGCCCGGATAAGTGTCGGACTCAAGACGGAAGGCGCCGTAGGTCTTGCTCCAGTCTTGCTGGAAGTATTGTTTGAAGCCGTTGTCGTTCAGGTGAATCTGCAGGGTATTCATCTTGTAGTAGGCCATTATTTTGACATAGTCTTGCAGGAAGTGAAGGGGGATGAACTTGCGTCCGCAGTCTATCATGAATCCGCGGATGGCATAGTCGGGCCAGTCGCGCAGGGTGCCTTGGGGCAGTTGATGGTTGGGCGTTTGTTCGGCTATCTGGAGCAGGGTGCGTGTGCCCCAATAGATGCCGGTTGGTTCCGGCGCGCTGATTTGCACACGGTCGGTCACTTTAATACTGTAGCCTTCTTTGCCCAGTTTCTTGTCTGTGCGCAATGCCAGTACAAAGTCACCGGCAGCAGCCTTATCTTGGATGACTTCGGGCTTGCAGGCAAACATCGTTTCATAGTCTTCGGCAAAGAGCCGGGCTATACGCAGCAGTTCCGGATCTCCGGAGGGGCAAACGATTCTTGTTTTTGTGGTGGGGACAAAAGTGCCTTCAGCCCCTTTCCACTCCTTTAACTCGGGGATTACAAACGGTTTGGGATTTACAGCTGCTGCCAGATTGGTGCAGACTGATAACAGCAAGAGACATGCTGTGAAAAAACGGTTAACGGTTTTCATGTTGGTATTTTGGGCAAAGATAAAAATAGTTTTGATAAAAAGCACGAAAAATATGTGAGAATCCTGATAGGGCTATGGACTTTGATGTTCATTGTTAATAATTAAGCTATTAAGGGACCATCCAAAAATGAATAGTCCCTTAATAGCTTAATTATTAACAATAAAGTTTTTCTTATTTTGAAACTTCATTAAGTTCATTGCTCTTTTTGTCTTTTATCAACGTGTAAGCGATAGGAGATGCAACGAACAGAGAAGACATTGTGCCGAATACAACACCCAGAATCATGGCGAATGCGAAGCTGCGGATAGAATCGCCACCGAGGATGAAGATACACAGCAATACAATCAAGGTACTCAGTGAAGTATTGATAGTACGTGCCAGAGTCGTATTCAATGATTCGTTGAACAACTGCATCTTGTTGCGCTTCGGATAAAGACCGAAGAACTCGCGTACACGGTCGAAGATTACCACCTTGTCATTGATAGAGTAACCGATAGCTGTCAGGATGGCACCGATGAAGGTCTGGTCGATTTCCAGAGAGAACGGCATCCAACCCCAACAGATAGAGTAGGCACCCAGGATGATGATAGTGTCACATGCCAGTGCGGTTACTGAACCGATACTGTATGCAATATTGCGGAAACGAATCAGGATATAGATACCGATGGCAATCAATGCAAGTACAACAGACCAGATGGCTGATACCTTGATGTCGTCTGCGATACTCGGACCTACCTTCTGAGAACTGACGATACTGCCACCCGTATGGTTTTCGCGGTCGATGAAAGTTTCCAGTGTAATGTTCTGGGTCAATACAGGTTTCAGAGTCTCATACAGATATGCCTCGATTTCAGAATCGATGTTGTTGCCTTCTTCTTCAATGCGGTAGTTCGTGCTGATACGTACAGTCTTACCGTCTGTACCGATAGCAATAACGCTTACATTGGCATCACCGAACTTGCTGGAGATAAGTTCGCGGATCTGTTCCGGTTCCACTTTGTTCTCAAACTGTACCTTGAAGTTACGTCCACCAGTGAAGTCGATGCTTTGGCTCAAGCCACGGATAGCAAGGAAAGCGATACATACAACTACGGCAGCTCCGGTGATGCTCAACCACAGTTTGTTTCTGCCCATGAAGTCGAAGTGTACGTTCGCCATCAGGTTCTTGGAAATCTTGGAAGAGAATGTCAGGTTCAGCAGTTTGTCTTTGCCCATGAAATAATCATAGAACAGACGTGTCATGAACACGGCAGTAAAGAACGAAATCAAGATACCGATAATCAGAGTGGTGGCAAAACCACGGATAGGGCCTGTACCGAAGTTGAACAAGATGATACCGGTGATGATAGACGTTAAGTTGGAGTCGAAGATAGCGGAGAATGCGTTGGCATAACCGTCGGACAAAGCCTTCTTCACGCCCTTGCCTGTACGCAGCTCTTCTTTGGTACGTTCGTAAATCAATACGTTGGCATCCACAGCCATACCCAGTGCCAACACCATACCGGCAATACCGGACATTGTCAAGGCTGCTTGGAAAGAAGAAAGGATGCCCAGCGTGAAGAATAAGTTCAGAACCAGAGCGCCGTTGGCCACCATACCTGGAATGAACCCGTACATGGAGCACATGTAAATCATCAACAGAATCAATGCCACGATGAATGACATGATACCGGCGTTGATGGAAGCTTGTCCCAATGAAGGACCTACGATATCTTCTTGTACGATGTGTGCAGGAGCCGGCATTTTACCGGATTTCAATACATTCGCCAAGTCTTTTGCTTGTTCAGGAGTGAAGTGACCGGTGATTTGTGAGTTACCGCCGGTGATTTCATTGTTTACGTTCGGTGCAGAGTAAACATAGCCGTCCAGTACAATAGCGATACTCCTGTTGATATTCTGTTTGGTGAGCTGAGCCCAGCGGCGTGCACCGTCAGTGTTCATAGACATACTTACGGCTGGTTTACCGTAGTGGTCGTACTCGTCTTTGGCATTTACTACTACATCACCTTCCAGCGGAGCTTTGCCGTTACGTTCTGTAGAACGGATTGCATAAAGTTCGAAAGTTTGGGCTTTCGGATCGTATTCATAAGGAGAAACACCCCATTTCAAACGTAAATCTTTCGGCATTTCAGCCTGGATTTCCGGCATGGAGAGGTATTTGTTGATTTCGGCAGTATCCTTATAGTTGGCATAAGCTACTACCGGACCTTGACCGCTTGGGTTGACTTGCAATATAGCGAGCAGAGGATGTTCTTTCTTTATCTGTGCAAGGTCTACAGCTTGTGTCTTGCTCTCGCCCTTTAAAGCAGCGGCAAGACTGTCGGCTGTGCTGGTAGCTTGTGTTGCGGCAGGAGTTTCGGCGGCTGCGTTGTCTGCCTCTTCTGCCGGAGTTTCGCTTGCAACGATGGCACGCAACTTGTTGTCGGCAGCTTGCAGATAGGGAGTAACGTCTTTTGCAGTGTATGTTTCCCAGAATTCCAGATTGGCAGAACCTTGTAGCAATTTTCTTACACGCTCAGGCTCTTTGATACCCGGAAGTTCCACCATGATACGTCCCATTTTGTCTTCCAGACTTTGGATATTGGGCTGAACTACACCGAAACGGTCGATACGGGTACGAAGTACGTTGTAGGAGTTCTCAACAGCTGCCTTTACTTCTTCGCGCAATACTTTCTCGACTTCGGCATCGGTAGACTTCTGAGTTACTTTGTCTTTTAATTGTTGGGTTGCGAACAGTTGTGAAAGAGGAGCACCCGGAGCAATATTGTGATACTCTTTGACGAACAAGGTGATAACGTCATCCTGACTCGTGGTAGCTTGTTTGGCGGCAGTGGCCAATGCTTGGTTGAATGCTTCGTCAGTCTTGTTGTCAGCCAATACTTTGATGACATCGGGTACGGAGACTTCAAGGATGACGTTCATACCGCCCTTCAAGTCCAGACCTAAACTGATTTCCATCTCACGACATTGTTTCAGCGTCCAATTGCCAAAATACACTTTCTCATTAGCTAGAGAATCGAGGTAGTCCTGCTCTACTTTCACATCGCCTTTTGCAAACTCTTTAGCCTTATTTGTGTAATGGCGAGTCACAAAAGAAAAGGAAAGATAGAACACACACACCAGTGTGAGCAATATCGCAAAAACCCTTACAAATCCTTTGTTTTGCATGTTACTTTTAGTTTATTATGATTATTTTTAATTAGATTCTGTTGCATACAAGGCTGCAAATATAGCTTTTTTTTCACAAATCTTACTTCATACCGCGATTTTTTAACATCGGGTCTAATTGAGGTTCAGCACCTCTGAAGTTTTTATAGAGAGTCATCGGTTCTTCGCTGTCTCCTTTTTCCAGAACATTCTGGCGGAAAAGGTCGGCTGTCTGCTTGTCGAAGATGCCGTGTTCTTTGAAAGCTTCGAAGGCATCATTGTCCAGAACATTGGCCCATAGATAGCTGTAATAGCCTGCTGCATAGCCGCCGATAATGTGATTGAAGTATGTGGTACGGTAGCGCGGCGCTATTTCAGGAATCAGTCCCAGCTTGTCCATTGCTTCTTTTTCGTATGCTACGGCATCAATGCTTTTCGTATCAGTCAGGTTATGCAGATTCATGTCGAGGATGGCGGCTGCCAGCAATTCGGTAGTAATGAAGCCCTGGTTGAACGTTTTCTGGTTCAATATCTTTTCAATCAGGCTGTCGGGGATGACTTCACCGGTTTTGTAATGCTTGGCATACATTTTCAGCACTTCGGGTTCGGTGGCCCAGTGTTCGTTGATTTGTGAAGGAAGTTCCACAAAGTCGCGCACGACATTAGTACCTGAAGTGCCTTTGTACTGGCATCGGGTCAGCAGTCCGTGCAGGGCATGGCCGAACTCATGGAACAGGGTTTCCACTTCGTCAATGGTCAGCAAGGAAGGAGTGTCTCCTACGGGCTTGGTGAAGCTGCATACATTGCATACCAATGGGCGTATGCTGCCTTGCTGCTCGCGGTAATTGCTCATCCAGGCACCACCGCTCTTGCCGGGACGGGGAAAATAATCCACATAGAAGATACCCACTTGTGATCCGTCTGCGGCTTTCACCTCAAACACTTCTACATCGGGATGGTAGACGGGGATGCCTTCGAGTTTTGTCAGCGTGATGCCGTAGAGCTTGTTGGCAACGATAAAAGCGCCTTCGCGTACGTTTTCCAGCTTGAAGTAGGGCTTTATATCTTCTTCTTCGAGGTTGTATTTCTCTTTACGCAGTTTCTCGGTGTAGTACCACCAGTCCCATGCTTCCAGTTTTTCTCCTTTGCCTTCTTTGTCCATCAGCTTTTGCAGTTCGGCTGCTTCGGCTTTTGCCTTGGGGAGTGCATAGTTCCACAAGTTGTTGAGGAATTCCATCACGGTGGTGGAGTTCTTTGCCATTGTATTGTCCAGTACAAAGTTGGAGTAGCAGTCAAAACCCAGCAGTTGTGCCTTTTCAAGTCTCAGGCTTACGATGTCGGCAATGATTTTCTTGTTATCGTTCTTGTCATTGTTGTTGCCACGGTTGATGTAGGCTTTGTACATCTGCTCGCGTAGCGGGCGGTTGGCTGAATATTGCAGGAAAGGCAGGCGGCTTGCATTGTGCAGGGTGAACAGCCATTTGCCTTCTTGTCCGGTGGCACGGGCTTCGGCCAAGGCACTTTCGCGGAACCATTGGGGAAGTCCGGCGAGGTCTTCCTCTTTTCCTACATAAAGCTTGAAGTCATTGTTTTCGTTCAGGATGTTGTTGCTGAACGTGATTCCGAGCGTGGAGAGCTGCTTGTTGATTTCGCGCAGGCGGGCTTGTTTGTCGGCCGGAAGATTGGCACCGGAACGGACAAAGTCCTTATAAGTCTTTTCCAGCAGTCTTTGTTGCTCACGGGTCAGGCCGAGAGCTTCTTTCTGATTGTAGACAGCATCTATTTTCTTGAAAAGTTCCTGATTGAGCGAGATGTTGTCTTCGTGCTCAGCCAGTGTCGGAGCCAGTTTCATGGAAAGGGCTGTCAGTTCATCGGTAGTTTCGGCTTCGGTCAGATTGAAGAATACACCGCCTACACGGTCCAGGGTGGGCGAACTTTTGTCGAGGGCAACAATGACGTTTTCGAAAGTGGGGGTTTCTGTATTGTCAATGATGGCTTGGATATTGGCATTCTGCTCTTCTATACCTTTCTGGAATGCAGGTTCATAGTGCTCCAACTTGATTTTATCGAATGGAGGCACACCATTGGGGGTTTGAAACTCGGTAAGAAACGGATTGTTTTCCGTCCGGGTGGCACAGGAGTACATCATACAACTTGCAGCTAAAGTTAGAATACATTTTTTGAACATTGTTTTCTAAAGTATTAAATGTTAAGTATTAATTCTCAATTCTTCTTGGTGATATAACACCATATCGGATAGTGGTCTGAATCCTTGATGGAGCGGTCTACTGTACAATTGTAGGCTTTCAGGTTCTTGCTGGCCAGTATGTTGTCTATCCGAAAATAGAATTTGTTCTGATTGTAGGAAATTCCTAATCCCCGTCCCGATTCGGTGAATGCATCATCCAAATCTTGGGCGATAGTACGGTGAGTATAGGAGATGGGGGTATCATTAAAGTCACCACATACAATAATACTAGGATGTGGTGAAGTTGTTATTTCGTGTGCGATTGCATCTGCTTGCGGAGCGCGGATGGCCGATGCTTCTGCCAATTTGCGTATGAGCAGGCGCATACCGCTTTTCACCTTTTCCTTTCCAGGGGATTTCAACATGTTTTCGTACACGGCTTTGTCAGCTTTGGTCAGTTTGTTGGACTCCAAGTGATTGTTGATGAGGGTAACTGTGTCCTCTCCTATTTTTACTTCATAGAGTACCGAACCGTTGTACTCGCTGGAATAATCCAGTACGCGTGCCGAGAGAATCGGATACTTGGAGTAACATGCTATCTTGTTGGTGTGTCCTTTTTCCCTGCCCACCGTGTTGATGCGGTGATATGGATATGCCTTGAGTTCCCGTTCCACATCTTTTTGCGAAAGGTGCCGGGATGATTCCGTCGTGGAGTATTCTTGGAGGCAGAGGATATCGGCATTACTTTCTTTTAAATAAGTCAGTATGGGATTCTTGCCATTCTGCTTGATGGCGCCGTCAAATCCCATGATGTTGTAGGAGAGTAATTTGAAACTTGTTTCAGGCAGCTTGTCTGTATGAAAGTTGATGGGTAGATAAGTGCGTATTTGTGAATAACAAAGTAGTAATCCTATCAAAGGAAGCAATGCGGTTCTGTAACGCTGGATGACCAGCCAAAAGATGAAGAAACTTATATTTATCACCAGGAAAACGGGAAATGTCAGTCCCAGGCACGACTGCACCGGATGTGTGACCGGCTGGATGTGCGGACTGTAGGCGGTAAACAGCAGCAAGCCCGTAAACAAGGCATTGACCGCCAAAATCAGGAGGGCGACAAAATTACCTAAATGCTTCATTATAATAGTTGAAAATTGAAAGGTGAAAACTGAAAATAAGAGTAGCGGTTATTTTCTTATTTTCCACTTTCCGTTTTCCATTTGTTTAACGTTTACTCGCGTCGAACAAGCTTTTCTTTTCCTCCGTAGTAAGGCTTTCGTATCCCGATTTCTTTAATTTGTCGAGAATGCGGTCTATCTCGTCGGATTGGGCTTTTTTCCGCGCGTTGTAATCATAATCTTTTTGTTTACTGGTACCGTAGTGTACTTTCATTTTCGGCTTTCGGGGTTTGAAGCTAACGATGGAAACCAAGACATCCAGGCATTTGTTTATCCATGAGGTCAGGTCGCTGCCTTTGCTGAGGCTGGCGGCAAACCAGAACCCAGCCAGCGCACCTCCTAAATGTGCGATGTGTCCGCCGGCATTACTGGAGGTGATGAACAGCAAATCAGTACCTATAACAATCAGTGCCAGGTATTTCAGCCGCATGGTTCCGAACAGCAGCAGCCGTATCGGATAGTTGGGCTCGCGATAGGCGGTGGCGGCTACAATGGCAAGTACGGAGGCAGAGGCGCCCAGCATGAACGAATAGTCTGTCATGGGACGGAAATACGGAAAAATGTTATAGGCGGCAATATAGAGCAAACCGCCACAAATTCCTCCCAGAATGTATACACCCCGCAGATGTTTTGCAGAGAAGAAACTCAGGAACAGTGCACCGAACCAGTAAAGCCACAGCATATTGAAAAGAATGTGCATGAATCCTGCATGCATGAACATATAGGTCAGTAGTGACCACGGTTGCAGGATGAAGCGTAGGATTGATGCCGGCAGTTCCAACCATTCGAATACGCCTACTATGCTCCGGTTGAACAACTGGAACATGACTTCGGTTAGCGTAGTGAGTATGAATACCGCTACATTGATGTAGATCAGTTGGATATAAATATTCCCCCTGCGGAAGTTTTCTTTCAAATCAGTTATAATAGTAGCCATTTCCTCTGTTCTTTTTTCTCCAGTACATAATCAAGATAAAGCCGAATACCATACCACCCAAATGTGCAAAGTGGGCCACGTTGTCTCCTGCGCTGTTTGCAAATCCGGCATAAAGCTCAATCAAGGCATATCCGATAACAAAATATTTGGCTTTGATGGGAACCGGTAGCGGGAAGATGAACATCTGTTGGTTGGGGAATAACATGCCGAATGCCAGCAGAATGGCATATACTGCGCCCGAAGCTCCTACGGTAGTCATCATGTTGAGATATTCTTCCATCGGGATGATGGCCATGCCGGTATTCACGCTGTCGTAGGCAGAAAGCACTGTCTCGTAATGAATGTACTGTACCGCTTCCTGGATAATTCCGGCTCCCATACCACATACAAGATAGTAGAACAGAAACCGTTTTGGGCCCCATACCTGCTCCAAAATACGTCCGAACATCCATACGGCAAACATGTTGAAAAACATGTGCGTGAATCCGGCGTGCATGAACATATATGTTATTAATTGAGCAGCATTGAACTCTTCGGCAAGGAAAAAATGCAATCCTAAATATTGAGCGAGATCGATGCCGTAGCTTTGGGCGACAATGGTGCCCAGAAACATCAGCACATTAATGATTAAGAGGTTCTTGGTTATAGTAGGTATGGTATTCATAATCTGTTGTTTCAATTCATTTTATGGTTTAAAAACAGTTGCCTGTCTTTGCTTTCTCCGGCAAAAATACGAATAAATTCTGTTCTATAACAGAAAAAGCAAATTCTATTCCTTCTTTTTCGCTGTTTTCCAATGTTTTTTTATGTTTTTATTTGATATTCAGAAATATTGCTCTATTTTTGTAGAGGCTTGTACTGAAAAGTGAAAAAATATTTTGTGTAACATATTATTAATTTTGAGTATTATGAATAAGGCGGAGCTTATTGGCGCTATGGCAGCGGAGTCTGGTTTGTCAAAGACGGATTCAAAGAAAGCATTGGATGCATTTACCGCATCAGTCACTAAGGCGATGAAAGCCGGTGATAAAGTATCATTGGTTGGTTTCGGAACTTTCAGTGTGGTGGAAAGAGGAGCACGTATGTGTATCAATCCCTCTACTAAAAAGCCTATCGAGATTGCTGCAAAGAAAGTTGTTAAATTCAAACCGGGTGCGGAATTGACAGCTGAATAGATAACAGTATACTCAACATACAAAGAGGGGACGTTTTGCAAAGAGCGTCCCCTCTTTGTATGTTGAATATCTTGTGGGTCAATAAAAACAAGCCTGCTTGTTTTGTACTGATTTTGGTTTACGTTATCTTTGCACGCAGGAAAATACATTTGAATCATGAATATAGAACAGAAACTGGTAGCGTCCGTCATCGGCGGACTGAAAGCGCTTTACGGGCAGGATGTTCCTGCCGCACAAGTGCAGTTGCAGAAAACCAAGAAAGAATTTGAAGGACACCTCACGTTGGTGGTATTTCCTTTCCTCCGCATGTCCAAGAAGGGACCGGAGCAGACGGCACAAGAAATCGGTGAATACTTGCAGGCAAACGAACCTTCGGTTGCTGCATTTAATGTCATCAAAGGCTTCCTGAACCTGACCATTGCCTCTTCCGCGTGGATAGAATTGCTGAATGGCATTCATGCGGACAAGCAGTACGGCATCATGGCTGCTACTGACAGCTCTCCGTTGGTGATGATTGAGTATTCTTCTCCCAACACCAACAAACCGCTCCATTTGGGCCACGTACGCAACAATCTTTTGGGAAATGCGCTGGCTAATATAGTGGCTGCCAACGGCAATAAGGTAGTAAAGACCAATATTGTCAATGACCGTGGAATTCATATCTGCAAGTCCATGTTGGCATGGCAGAAGTACGGCAATGGTGAGACTCCCGAATCATCCGGCAAGAAGGGCGACCACCTGATTGGCGATTACTATGTTTCTTTCGACAAGCACTACAAGGCGGAAGTGAAGGAGTTGATGGCGAAGTTCCAAAGCGAAGGCATGAATGAGGAAGAGGCCAAGGCAAAGGCGGAAGCCGAATCTCCTTTAATGAAGGAAGCCCGTGAGATGCTGGTGAAGTGGGAAGCCAACGACCCCGAAGTACGTGCGCTTTGGAAGAAGATGAACGACTGGGTGTATGCCGGTTTCGACGAGACTTACCGCATGATGGGCGTGACTTTCGATAAGATATATTACGAGTCGAACACTTACCTTGAAGGGAAAGAGAAAGTGATGGAGGGCCTGGAGAAAGGTTTCTTCTACCGGAAAGAAGACGGTTCCGTGTGGGCGGACCTCACGGGTGAGGGGTTGGACCACAAACTGTTGTTGCGTGCGGACGGTACATCCGTCTACATGACGCAGGATATAGGTACTGCCAAACTCCGCTTTGCAGATTATCCCATCGACAAGATGATTTATGTAGTGGGCAACGAACAGAACTACCACTTCCAGGTGCTTTCTATTCTGCTCGACAAGTTGGGCTTTGAATGGGGAAAAGGCTTGGTGCATTTCTCTTACGGCATGGTAGAACTGCCCGAAGGCAAGATGAAGAGCCGCGAGGGTACCGTGGTTGATGCTGACGACTTGATGGCGGAGATGATTGATACAGCCAAGGAGACCAGCAACGAACTGGGCAAACTGGACGGTCTGACGAAAGAAGAGGCGGACGATATCGCCCGTATCGTCGGTCTGGGTGCCTTGAAGTACTTCATCCTGAAAGTGGATGCCCGCAAGAACATGACATTCAATCCAAAAGAGTCCATCGACTTCAATGGCAATACGGGCCCGTTCATCCAATATACTTATGCACGTATCCAGTCTGTTCTGCGCAAGGCAAAAGAGGCCGGTATCGAAATCCCTGCCCAGTTGCCTGCCGGCATTGAACTGAGTGAGAAGGAAGAGGGACTGATACAGATGGTTGCCGACTTTGCCGCTATTGTGAAGCAGGCAGGTGAGGATTACAGCCCGTCCATCATTGCCAACTATACGTATGACCTTGTGAAGGAATACAACCAGTTCTACCACGACTTCAGCATCCTGCGTGAGGAGAACGAAGCGGTGAAGGTATTCCGCCTTGCGTTGTCCGAGAATGTAGCCAAGGTGGTACGTTTAGGTATGGGCTTACTGGGAATTGAGGTGCCGGATAGGATGTAAGTTTGGTTGTTGAAAAACATCTTATCTTTGCCACTGCCGATGATACGGAATGATGTGTTAGGGCGGGGCGAAGCCGGAAGAGAGGTGTAGCAAGTCGTTTTGCTGCACCTCTCTTTATTATTGTTTGCTTATCAAGATAACCAGAAGGAGTACCAGTATTCCTGCCAATAGCAATGTGTTTCCCCACCTCACGATAAAAGCTGGTTTTTGCTCGATAATACGGCGCACTTTGTCACTGTGGCAATCGTTTTCGTTTGTAAAATTGCTGTGGTTGTTTTCCTTTAATTTTTTAGTCATGAGTTCCCTAGTTCCAATTGGTTCTTAATCAGGTTGTAGTACGTCCCTTTCTTTCGGATTAGTTCGTCATGTGTGCCGGTTTCCGATATTCTTCCTTTGTCTAACACCACTATTTGGTCGGCATGCTTCACGGTACTTAGGCGGTGGGCAACGATGACGGTAGTTTTTCCTTGGTAGAATTTCTGCAAATTGTCCACTATCAGTCGTTCGTTTCCGGAATCCAGGGAATTGGTGGCTTCATCAAAGAACAAGAAGGCCGGGCTCTTGTATACGGCTCTGGCTATCAGGATACGCTGTCGTTGTCCTTGGCTGATGCCTTGTCCGTTGGCACCTATGACGGTGTCGTACTTCAGTGGCAGTTGTTCCACCATTTCCGTGATGTTGGCTATTCGGGCGGCAGACAGCATACGTTCGTAATCTATCTCTTCATTGTCTAAAGCGATGTTGCGCGCTATTGATTCGGAGAAGATGTAACCGTCTTGCATGACCACTCCGCACAAGCTGCGCCAGAATCGGAGGTTTATCTCGTTCAGCCGATGCTCACCTATCAGGATGTCGCCCGATGCGGGCGGATAGAATCCTAATAATAGTTTCAGCAACGTGGTTTTTCCGCTGCCGCTGGCACCCACGATGGCCGTCACTTTCCCGTTGGGGATTCTTAGGCAGATATCTTCGAGAACTTTGAGGGAATGAGAGCCGTTGTAGCTGAACGTCACGTTTTTCAATAGGATGTCTTCCCGGCTGCAATGGAAATCGATTACCTTCCGATGTGTGTTCTCGTTTTCTTTCAGGTGAACCTCGTTGATTCGTTCTATGCTGAGCCGGACATCCTGCCAGGAGTAGATGAAGCGCATCAGTTGTTCTATCGGGACATTCAGCTGGCCGATGATATATTGTATGGACAGCATCATTCCCAAGGTGAGCTGCCCCTCTATCACTGCGGTTGCCGTCACGATGGTGATGAGGATGTTTTTCACCTCGTTGATAAAGAGGCTTCCTCCCTCTTGCGTCTGTTGCAGTTTCATGGAGGCAATGTTGGTATGGAACAAGTCGGCTTGTGTGTCTTCCCATTCCCAGCATTTGCGTTGTTCGCAGTTTTGCAATTTGATGTCCTGCATACCGTCTATGATTTGGATGGTCTTGTTTTGTCTTCGTGCATAGAGGTCGAAGAATTCGTAGTCCATGGCCTTGCGTTTTTGCAGGAAGGTACAAATCCACAATGCATATATCAGGCATCCGCCTGAGAAGATGGCGAACACGGCGGTGCTGTAGTAAAGCAACACCCCGCCGAATATGAGGAAACTGAAGACGGAGAACAGGGTATTCAGCGTCTGGGCGGCCATGAACTGTTCGAGGCGCTGGTGGTCGTTGATGCGCTGCATCAAGTCTTCTTTCAGTTTGGTGTCGAAGAAGGACATGGGCAGTCTCATCAGTTTCAGGAAGAAGTCGGACAGCAGAGTTATGTTGATGCGTACGCTGATATGCAGCAACAGCCACCGGCGTATGAAGTCGACCGAAGTCCTTCCTATGGTCAGCATCAGCTGCCCCAGCAGAATCAAGTAGATGAGGTTCAGGTTCTTTCCGTTTATTCCCTTATCTACCACTGCCTGCGTCAGGAAGGGGAAGAGCAACTGTAGTCCACTGCCGATGACCAGTCCTGCAATCAGTTGTCCGAACAGGCTCTTGTAGTCTTTCAGATAGCTCCAGAGAAAAGACAATGAACGTTCCGTGCCTACTTCCTCTTTCAGCGAGTGGAAGACGGAGGTGGGTTGCAGCGCCATCAGTATTCCTTTTTCGCCTTGCATTCCTTCGCCGGGTGTCCATGCCTTGCGGAAAGCCTCTTCGTCTAAGGCAAGCAGGTACTTCCCCGGATCGGCGATGTGGAATTTCAGTTTGCCTTTTCGGTCTCTTTCCACGCGGTGCAACACCACGAAATGTTCTTGGTTCCAGTGCAGGATGCACGGAAAAGGATGCTGTTCCACCAGCTTCTCTACGGTCATTCGTCCGCAGACCGTCCGGAAACCGATTTTGACGGCCGCTTCATTTAAGCTCAGCATGGACACCCCGTTGTGGCCTACGGTGCATATCCGGCGCATGGCTTCGGCAGAGTACATTTTGCCGTAATGACGGGCTATCATGCGGAGGCAGGTGGCTCCGCACTCCATGGCGTCCGGTTGCTTGATGTGGTGGAAACGGGGCTTGAATATCATCAATATATAATTAAGTTATTTCACCCCTATGCCCTGCAATTCTCTATCATCATTATTGAACTGCTTTTTCTGTCTCCACTTGTTCTGCACCTTGTTCTTGAAGGTATATGAGGCACCTATTGAGAAGGTGGGGGTGCGGTCTGTCAGGTAATTGGCCTTGTATGAGGTGTACCCTTCGTCCTTCACCCACGACTTCGACCACATGCCGGTTCCTACGAAATATTGTCCCATCACATAGACTCTCCAGTTCTTGGGCAGATTCCATGAGAGGTTGGCATTGCTGTAGGGTGTCCCTTCCGATTTGGTGGTGTAGCCGTAGCTGGCGGTCGTATAGCCCATGTTCAGCGAGAGCGATACCTGCTTGTAGTATAGATAGGCATTCATATTGAAGTTCCACAGATCTGCGTTGGCAAAGGTCATTCCTTTCTGATATCTTCTCTCGTAGTAGGCGCTCATGCCTATGTTGCCGAAAGGCAAGTTGTAGTTGGCCGAGGTTCCCGCGTTAAGGAAGTTGGCACACAGGAGGTTCCGGTAAGACTGGATATAGATGTTGTCTTTTAGCGTACCGACGGCATTAATCAGCTTCGACGAATAGCTGTAGGAGATGTAAGGCTCAAGGAACAGGCTTTTGTAGCTGAGTTTGTAAGAGAGCCGGACCTGATCTTGGAAACTGGGTCTCAGATACGGGTTACCCTGATTGATGAGCAAACTGTCGGTAGAGGTGTTGCGCGGGTTCAGCATGCTGAGTGTCGGGCTGTAGCGATGGCGCCGGTAGCTCAGGTTCAAGTTGTGTTTCTGATTGAACTTATAAATTAGTGCCACGGAGGGAAGCACGTCTATGTAATGGTTCTTTACCCCATCCGCTTCGGTGAAGAGCATGTCCATCCCTATGGAAAGCAAATAGAAGAACTTGCCTCCCGAACGGTTGTTGTTGAAGCCGACATACAGGTATTCTTGCCACTTCTTGTAGTTGTACACCGGAAAACAATCTTCCTTGTCGTCTATGTTGGTGCTTGAATAAGAAGTGTTGGAGCCGGCTGTGAGGGAGTATTTGCCTTGTATGAGGTTTGTGTAGTCCAAATCCAACTTCCCGTAGTGCCGGTCGTTGATGTAGTCTATCAGGTTATGGTATTGGTAGAAATCGTTATGCTCCTGCTGCTCCCCGATGGAACCGGAATAGCTGTAGGAGTAGTTTCCGGTGGCCTCCAGCGACTGATGCTTGCTGAAGGAGTGCTTGTAATAGAGATAGGCGGTGGCCAGATGGTATTTGTTGTCCGACTGGTTGTAGACTGTGGCATCCGACTGTTTCTGTTCGGAGGCATATTCCACGTTTCCTTGTCTGTGGCTTTCGGTGTCCGAGGGGTTACTGATGTATTTCAGGGCAAAGGCGGCATAGTTCTTGTCCGAAAAGATGCGGTCTCCCCCCAATGCTGCGTAGTAGCTGTTGGCGCTATAGAGTTGCTCTCCGGAGAATTTGCGCCTGATGTCCCCCGATTGGCTTTCCGAATACTCATTGCTCTTGGTATCGGAGAAGTAGAAACTCTGGAGATTCAAGTATAGGGACGACTTGGCATTCCCCAGTTCGGCTCCCCCACCTGTCACTCCATACCGGTAGGTGAGGGCATGGTTTGCATAAATATTTCCGTTGACATAGGTAGGGGTAGCCACGCGTTTCAGGTGGATGTTCAGGATGGCAGTCACGCCCTCCTCGCCTAAGTAGCGTGCATCCGGTACGTCTATAATCTCCACGGACTCTATAATCTCGGGATTCATCACGTTGATGTAACCCGGTCGATTGACCCCGTCTATCAGAATTATGGGAGATTCCCCCGTGAGCAGTTTGATGTTGCGTTCGATGGGGTTCACCACCAGTTTGGGTACTTCCAACAGTGCATCGTAAGCAGTCTTCGCCTTCTTGGCATGTTCGGACAGAAAGAAGGTGGTACTTCCCGCACTACTGTGTACGATGTTGCGCTTGTCGCCTGTCACGGTCACCTCTTTCAGCTGCGTGGCATCTTCCTGCAGTGTGAACTGGGGCAGGCGCACGCTTCCTGTCAGCTTGAAGGGGTGTTCTATTTTCTTGAATCCTACCATGGACACGCGGCAGACATAGTCTCCTGCCTGTAGGCCTTTTACGGAGAAGTCGCCCTTCTTGTCGGTGATGCTGCCCCCCACAAGTGTGTCGGCTTGTATGAAATATACGGTACAGCCTTGTAGCGGCGACTTGTCTTTGTCTTTCACATTGCCGCTTACGGTGATGGCGGTCGTTTGCGCATGCAGCAGCGAGAGGCTGCACACGATGGCTGAGATAAGAGAGAGAATACGTTTCATCGGTATCATGTATTGATTATTGATTTAAAGTGGCGTAAATATACGCATTCACTACTGTCCAATAAAAGTTAGCTAATCGGTCTTTGAAATTATTGAAATACAGTCTTTTAAGCAGTCCTTTAGAATGAAACGGATTTGAATTCGTAGCTTAGCGGTCAAATTGAAGGCCGCTTATG